>JAYWIB010000078.1:0-4905 GCA_043789265.1 Chitinophagaceae bacterium | reverse complement strand
CCAGCGAATCTATAGTGCCAAGCCTGCATTTATAATACTGACTTAGTAAACCAACCCATCCGCTGTCAGGCACGGTGGCACCTGTACCTGCGGCAGTTGACGAGCCAACCACAGCTAACCTTGTTGTTTGTGCAAATAAAAATTGCGTATTAACAAAAAGCATACATGCGGCAGTACATATCCTGGCAACGCATGAGTTTGCCTTAAAAAAATTATT
This sequence comes from Chitinophagaceae bacterium, assembly GCA_043789265.1. GTDB lineage: Bacteria > Bacteroidota > Bacteroidia > Chitinophagales > Chitinophagaceae > Ferruginibacter. The sequence continues at coordinate 4,688 of JAYWIB010000078.1, read as the reverse complement.
GAAAAAAGAAAAAAGAAATAAGAGATGAATCGGTTTTGTTACTGCGTTCATAGTAATTAAAAAGGCTTATAGTTAGTATAGCATACGCATTGCAATTTAAATTTTTTTGCCTAAATGGGCTGTAAAATAAATGCCGCCGCTTTCTGCACGATTTATTTTCTTAAACACTTGCAGCTCATTCACCCGTTGAAAACACTAACTGCTCTTTACAATTGAAGAAAAAAATTTACATGCCCCCGCTTGCAGATATAAAATAACAGCATTAACAAGCCTGCTTTACAATACTGACCCAATTTGAAAATTTTATTTTACGCAATCTGTATAAATTGCACGAAACTTTTACTGCAGGTACTGGCTCAATTTTTTTCAACAGGTAACTCATCATGCACTTTACTTCTACCAGCTTCGCTATATTTTTACCGGTTGTATTTTTACTCTACTGGTTCGTAGCCAGCAAAAATCTCACGGTTCAAAATGCTTTATTGCTTTCAGCAAGCTATTTTTTTTACGCCTGCTGGGATGTACGTTTTTTAGCATTGCTGCTGTTTTCTACCCTGCTTGATTATGTGATGGGTTTGCAAATACAAAAAACAATCAGCCCTGTTAACAGAAAAAAATGGCTGTGGCTTAGTGTAGGCATCAACCTTGGGCTACTGGCAATTTTTAAATACTATAATTTTTTTGCTGCTTCATTTGCAGTGGCACTGCAGCAGTTGGGCTTACATGTCTCGTTACATACACTCAATATCATTCTGCCGGTAGGCATTTCCTTTTATACTTTTCACGGGCTGTCGTACATACTGGATGTGTACCATAGAAAAATCAATGCCGAAAAAGATTTTACAGCTTATGCATTGTTCGTAAGTTTTTTTCCATTGCTGGTAGCCGGCCCCATAGAACGAGCCACACACCTGCTTCCGCAATTAAAAAAGCAACGCAATTTTTATTATCAAAATGCTGCAGACGGGTTGCGGCAAATGATTTGGGGGTTCTTTAAAAAAATAGTAATTGCCGATCAATGTGCAGGCTACGTAAGCAATGCGTTTAATCATACATCTGTGCTTACGGGAAGCACGCTTGCCGCGGGTGCCATACTTTTTGCCATACAGATTTATGCAGATTTTTCCGGCTATTCAGATATCGCATTGGGTACTGCCCGGCTGTTTGGTATTGAATTGCTCCGCAATTTTGCATTCCCTTATTTTTCAAAAAACATGGCTGAGTTCTGGCGGCGGTGGAATATTTCGCTGTCTTCGTGGTTTAGAGATTATGTGTACATACCATTGGGCGGCAGCCGGGTAAGCACCGCAAAAAAAATACGAAATGTTTTTATCATCTTTTTATTGAGCGGCCTGTGGCATGGCGCCAACTGGACCTTTGTGGCCTGGGGTTTTTTAAATGCGTTATATGTACTGCCCATTGTTATGTTCAGCAGCAGCGGAAGCAATCAGCAGGTGGCGGCAAATACAAAATATCCGGATGGTATAAAAAGTTTTTTATCAATGGTCATCACTTTTGCGATGGCAGTGGCGGGATGGATATTTTTCCGGTCAGCATCCATTGCTGATGCGTTTACATATTTTGATAGTATATTTTCTCTTTCATTGTTTACTGTTCCGCAGGCCTTGTCTAAAAAACTGTGGTTGTGTATGGCAATTTTTGTGGCAGCAGAATGGGCGGGAAGGCACCAGCAGTATGCCCTCGCCCGGCTTGGGTTTAAGTGGCGCCGGGCAGTACGGTGGGCATTTTATTATGGTATCATTTTAAGCATATTGTATTTTTCCGGAACACATCAGCCGTTTATCTATTTTCAATTTTGAGCATGAGGATTTTTTTTAAAAATATATTTTACTTTTTGCTGGCGGGTTTTATTCCGCTGCTGATACTGCTGGCAGGGTATATTTATTTTGATCCTTTCAAAGTGCTGGGGCATTACTCCAGTTATTCTAATCCAACGGTAACACCCAACAGGGATTATATTTCCACAGAAATGTTTATTAGAAATAACCCGGCATATCACTACAATTCTTTTGTGTTTGGAAGCTCCCGTACACTTGCATTTAAGCCGGCTGAATGGATACAATATTTGCCTGCAGATGCAAGGCCTTTTATGTTTGATGCTTTTGGTGAAAATGTATATGGCATTTATACAAAGCTCCGCTACCTTGATTCTATGCAGGTGCCTGTAAAAAATGCAATCATTCTTTTGTGCCGGAATATTTCCTTTAAAAAAAGGCCTTCATCCCGCCTGCATTTATTTATAAAAGATCCACGTACTTCTGATGAAACAAAGACTTCCTTTCACCTCACCTTTTTTAAAGCTTATCTCAATCCCATTTTTCTATACCAATTTTATGCATACAAACTATTTGGCCGCAAGCCATTTATCCCTGGATATATTGAAGACAGAAGAATGGATTTTGATACCATCACCAATGCCATGAGCTTTAACAATCTGGAAAAAGAAGCTGCAGAAAACCCCGCCGTATATTATGGCCGGCAGCAAAAGGAATTTTACAAACGGAGCGGCGAAACAACAAGTGCAATGCAGCAGATTACCGGTGATCAGTTAATATGGCTTAAAGGCATCAAACAAATTTTAGAAAAGCAGCACAGCAATTATAAAATCGTACTTAGCCCTTTATATGAACAGGTAAAATTTAATGATGCAGACATGCTGCTGCTGCGGCAATTGTTTGGAAACAACGTGTACGATTTTTCTGGTAAAAATCAATTTACAGATGCTATTACCAACTATTATGAAAGCCGCCACTTTCGCCCCAAAGTGGGCGACGCCATCTTAAAAATTATATATGCTGCACAGCCCTGAATGCATCTGTAAATTGGTTTGCCAATTTTATTCCTGCATCTGTATTTTTGAAAACTAAAACCCGTTGGAGTGATTACATTTTTGCGCCGCTTAAAGTTTGTATACAGCCTCTATAATTTTTTTCATAAAAAAGAATTGGCGCATAATATGCCTGTGTATAAAAAACTTGGTTTAAAAAAGAAATATTATTCTCCCATATCCAGCAAAGATTTTAATGCAATAGCTGCACCGCCTGTACAAGAGCATCCGCACAGCGTTACGTTACCAGCGCAAACAGCGCTGTATAAAAATGCTTTACCACCAACAAAAGAAAGCATTGCACAATTCAATAACAACGGCTATTGTATTCTTAAAAATTTTTTTTCTCCTGGTGACGCAGAAAAGATAAATGATGAAATTAAAAGGCTGATGAGCAATGGTATGGTTAAATTAAACAGCAGCAATAAAATAATGTTTGCCATCAATAAGAGCCAGCAACTTTCAGCAATAGCCAATGATGCCATACTGCTGGAATTATTATCGGCGCTGCTGGGTGGCGAAGCCGTGCTTTTTCAAAGCATAAATTTTTTACAGGGCAGCGAACAGGAAACACATTCAGACAGTATACACATGACGACACATCCACCCGGTGGCCTGCTCGGTGTATGGATTGCTTTGGAAGATATCACGGATGAAAACGGGCCGCTGCATTATTATCCCGGCAGCCATGCGCTTCCGTATTATCTAAATTCTGATTACTGTAACGAAGGAAACCGTTGGCTGCTGGGGCCGTACGATTATACTGAATACGAAAAAATGATTCGTAATAAACTGCATCAGCACAAACTACAGAAACGCACCTTCACTGCTGCTAAAGGCGACGTGCTGATTTGGCATGCCAACCTGCTGCATGGCGGAGAACCACATATGGATACAAGCAGAACCAGGAAAAGTATGGTATTGCATTATTTTAAAAAAGGCTCCGTGTGCTATCATGAAATTACACAGCGCCCTGCCCTGTTTGCAAAAAGCAGTCATTCCTAATTTTAATTGGTAAAAAGCAGGCAGGCGTTTTTATACACCTGCCTGTTTTTTTCGTTGATGCATGGCTGTTATACGTGCATATCCATCGGCACTTCAATGGCCAGTAATTCAGCATCTTCATTGGCTGTAATGGTAAAGCTGTCCGCTTCGCTGATACCGATGGCATCACGCTTTGCCAGCACATTTCCATTTACAACAGCACTGCCATTAATCACCACCAGAAAAATACCATTGCCTTTAAAAGCATTGCTGTATTCCAATGTATTGCCGGCTTTTAAATTAGTCAAAGCAAAACGGGCATCCTGGTTAATCCACAATGCTTCATCTTCTTCTCTGGGAGATACCACCACCTGCCATTTATTTATCCGGTCATTTACATCAAAATTGCGTTGATCGTACCTCGGCTGTATATTTCTTTTTTTGGGAAATATCCATACCTGAAAAAGTATAGCGGGTTCTGTGCCGGATGCATTGGCTTCAGAATGCTGCACACCTGTACCTGCACTCATTATTTGTATATCACCCGCCTTTATAACACCGTGACCGCCCGTGCTGTCTTTATGCTCGAGTGCGCCGGTAAAAGGAATGGTTACTATTTCCATATTGTCGTGCGGATGTGTTTCAAACTTTCCACCACCGCCAATAAAATCATCATTGAGTACCCTTAGTAAACCAAAGTGCACTTTCTGCGGATGGTGATACTGGGCAAAGCTGAAATAGTAATTGGGCTTCAGCCAGCCATAATCGGCGGTGCCTCTGTCGGATGCCTTAAATAATATTGTTTGCATATTTTTTAATTTGATGCCCTTATCCCAAATTAAATGCCACGCAATTA
>JAYWIB010000077.1:0-4950 GCA_043789265.1 Chitinophagaceae bacterium | reverse complement strand
AGTGATCAGCAAAAACTGGTGGATGCATTGCGGCAGGGAGGTGGTGCTGATGGCTACTATCTGGTAATAGAATTGAATGACGAGCAGCGGCCGGTGTTGCTAGGCGATATTCAATCACTGCTAAAATAATTTTATGCTATTGAAATGGACATACCAATCTTTTAATGATCTCTCCCCATCTGCATTGTACGCCATTATGGGGCTTAGAAGCGAAGTGTTTGTAGTGGAGCAAAATTGTGTGTACCAGGATGCCGATCAAAAAGACCAACCGGCTTTTCACCTGTGCGGATGGGATGAAGAGAAGCTGGCAGCATATTGCCGCATATTGCCACCAGGCATAGCTTTTAATGAACCCAGCATTGGAAGGGTGGTAACCTCACCGGCATACCGTAAAACTGGCAGTGGCCGACAATTGATGCAGCTTGCCATTGAAAAAACTTTACAGCAATTTGGCCAGCCGCTCATTACAATAGGCGCCCAACTATATTTGGAAAAATTTTATACATCACTCGGTTTCGTTCCAATAAGCAGCACCTATTTAGAAGACAATATCTCACACATACATATGCAATTGAAAGCAACTATTTAATTTACTGTACAATATTTTAAGTGTGTTGCCCGTTTAATCCATGCGGATAATTTATTTAATCAGCAATTGCTGACCTATAAACTTTACCGTATTCCAATTTCCAAATCAGTATTCGCATGAAAAACCGGCTATCATTTATTTTCAGGCAAAAGCTATTCACGATAATTTTTTTCACGCTTACGGCTGTGTCAGTAAACGCACAGCATCTGTTGTTTGATCTTGGCAATGCCAAGGTGGAAGCAGGTTTAAACTTTGGCCCTACATTTTTTCTGGGCGACCTGGGTGGTAAAGTGGGCAAGGGTACCACTTTTATAAAAGATTTAAATTACGAATTTACCAAACTGATGAAGGGTGCTTTTGTAGCCGTTTATCCAAGCGAATGGCTGGGATTCAGGCTGGCGGCACAATACACTTACCTGGAAGGCAGAGACAATGTTATCCGCACACATGGCGTAGATGAACTGTGGCGCAAACAGCGCAACCTGGATTTTAAAAGCAATGTGTGGGAAGTATATGGCGCTGTTGAGTTTTTTCCTTTTCAATACATACACCGCAATGACGACGATTATGATCCACGTTTTCGTCCTTACATATTTGGTGGCGTGGGTGCTTTTCATTTTAATCCGAAAGGAACACTTACTGACCCCAATGGAAATGTAACCTGGCACGACCTGCAGCCCCTCCGTACAGAAGGGCAGGGCTTTCCGCAATATCCCGACAGGAAGCCATACTCCCTTACTAAAATGAACCTGCCCTACGGTGCAGGATTTAAATACATTGTATCAGGTAATATGAACTTCGGGCTTGAACTGCTGTACCGCAAAACTTTTACGGATTATATTGATGATGTAAGCAGACTGTACATTGATCCAAATGATTTCGATAAAAACCTATCCGAAGCAGATGCATACCTGGCACGGCAAATCAGTGATAAAACAATTGGTATAGTTACACCGGGCGCCAACCGGTTTTTACCCGGTGATCAACGCGGCAATTCAAATAATAATGATGCATATTTTTCGTTTTTACTAAAACTGGGTATACGCTTTGGCGGTGATGGATACGGAGGTTCTGATGGCGGCGGTGGCAGCAGAACGCAGATGAGGTGCCCGGTAAGATTTTGATTTTTTTTATAAATCCTATGATATGAAAAATGGTTTACAAACTAACCCTGTAATGTTCAAGATGATTGTACTGGTAACCTGTTTTATGCTGGCCATGCTGTACAATAAATCCAAAGCTGCTGTACCGCAATCAACGCATCAGCATATCACAGTAAAGGTGAAATAAATTGTAACCGTTCTAAAAAGTTAATCTTTGCAGCTATATAATGTGCAATGGCAAGGTATGCGTCAAGCGAAATCTTGTTGTTTAAAGACTTGCAACTAAAAACAAAAAACGTTATAAAATTATAAATCAGATAATTTTCTGGCAACACTGGCAAAAATAAAAATGGCAAAGCAGTGCGTCATTATTGAAACCAGCATAAAAAAAATCACACGCTGGCTACCCCTGAAACCACTACATTCAATTTGATACAACGGCTTTGTCATTTTTACTTATCAACAGCCCTTTGATGCTCCTGAATTTTTTTATTTCAATTCAGCCTGTAAATATTTTCCGGTAAAACTTTCTTTTACTTTCAGCAATCCTTCCGGCGTGCCATCATATAAAACCTGCCCGCCGCCATCACCACCTTCTGGTCCAATATCAATAATGTGATCAGCCACTTTTATTACATCCATATTGTGTTCAATCACCAGTACAGAATTGCCTCTGTCCACCAATTTGTTAATTACATCCAGCAGGTGCTGTATATCCTGAAAATGCAGACCCGTAGTAGGTTCATCTAAAATATAAAATGTTTTGCCTGTATCTTTTTTTCCAAGTTCAGTGGACAGCTTCACCCGCTGTGCTTCGCCGCCACTCAGTGTTACAGCACTTTGTCCAAGTGTGATATATCCCAGGCCAACCTCCTGAAGTACTTTTATTTTACGGTAAATGAAAGGCACGGCATTAAAAAAATCCACTGCTTCATCCACAGTCATATTCAGTACATCGCTGATAGATTTTCCTTTGTACCGTATCTCTAATGTTTCCCTGTTGTACCGCTTGCCATTGCATTTTTCGCAATGCACATATACGTCAGGTAAAAAATTCATTTCAATTACCCGCATGCCACCGCCTTCACATACTTCGCACCTGCCGCTTTTTACATTGAATGAAAAACGGCCAGCAGTATAACCCCTTATTTTTGCTTCAGGTATCTGTGCAAACAGCGTTCGTATGTCCGTAAAAAAACCACAGTAGGTTGCTGGATTGCTCCTCGGTGTCCGCCCAATCGGACTCTGATCAATCTCTATTACTTTGTCAATTTGTTCCAGGCCTTTTATTGATTTGTATTCAAGCGGATTTGCTTTTGAGTTGTAACAGAATTTACTCAGCAGCGGATACAATGTTTCATTTATTAAAGTAGACTTTCCGCTGCCGCTTACACCTGTTACCACTATCAGTTTGCCCAGCGGAAATTTTACAGAAACATTTTTTAAATTATTTCCTTTTACCCCGGTGAGGTCAATAAATTTTCCATTTCCTTTTCTTCTTTCTTTGGGAACTGCAATACTTTTTTCGCCGCTTAAATATTTAGATGTTTCTGACCCCGATGCAAGAACTTGCTGCGGCGTACCCATCGCCACAATTTCTCCTCCATGAAAGCCGGCCTTTGGGCCAATGTCTACTAAATAATCACTGGCCAGCATAATGTCTTTATCATGCTCCACCACCAGCACGCTGTTGCCAATATTTCTAAGATTTTGCAATGCGCCAATTAGCCGTTGATTGTCACGCTGGTGCAAACCAATGCTTGGCTCGTCCAGGATATAAGTGATGCCCTGCAGTTGCGAACCAATTTGTGTAGCGAGTCGTATGCGTTGCGATTCTCCACCACTAAGGCTTTTAGAAGGACGGCTTAGGGTGAGATAGGTTAAGCCTACATCCAGTAAAAATTGCAGCCGCTCCCTTATTTCTTTTAATACATCTTTTGCAATGGCATTTTGTTTGTTGCTCATCCGCAGTTCAAGACCATCGAACCACGCTGCAAGATTATCGAGATTCATCACACCCAGCTCAGCAATATTTCGGGCATCAATTTTAAACCACAGGCTCTCTTTTTTTAACCTGGTGCCGCCGCAGGCGCTGCATGTTTTTAGTTGTGTAAATTTTTCTACCCACTCTCTCAATACATCGGTACTGTTAGAAGATCCAAACCAACGCTTCAGCATGGGAATAATACCTTCGTAACTTCCTGTAAAAACATTGGGAACTGTATCATCACTCAAATCCATTTCCAGCGAAGGATTGATACCCTGATCGCCATACAGCAATAAGTCCAGTTGTGCCTGCGGCAAATCTTTTATAGCCTTGTCTAAATTGATTTTATATTTTTTTGCAAAAGCATTTACCTGCTGAAATACACTGGCATCTCTTTCTTCGCCCAGCGGTACAATGCCTCCATCTTTTACACTCTTTTTTTTATCAGGCAGCACACTGTCCATATCAATTGTGTACACGCTTCCCAGCCCTTTGCATACAGGGCATGCACCATAGGGGCTGTTAAATGAAAATGCATTGGGAGAAGGTTCTTCATAAGAGATGCCTGTTTCAATACACATCAGTTGCCTGCTAAACATGGCCTCCCCAAACCCCTCCGAAGGAGGGGCTTTAATCTCTGCTGATTCAAAGAGGTTTTTATTTTTTGAAGTACCACTTCCTGAATTTTTAGAAAGAGCCTTTGAATTCGCAGAATGCAAGGTTTCCCCTTCGGGGGCGGAGGGGGCTACAAACATCAGCCCCTTGCCCATATGCAAACATTTTTGAACACTCTGGCTCAAACGAAAACGCATATCATCCGTAACCGCCAGCCTGTCTACCACCACCTCAATGTCATGAATTTTATAGCGGTCTACCTGCATCTTTGCAGCTAAATCTTTTATTTCTCCATCCACCCTTACTTTTACAAAACCTTTTTTGCGGATGTCTTCAAACAATTCCCTGTAGTGTCCTTTACGGCCACGAACTAGCGGTGCCAGTAAACTTATTTTAGTGCCGGAAAATTTTTCAAAAATATTTTGCACAATTTCCTCCTCGCTGAACGTCACCATTTTTTTTCCGGTGTTGTAGCTGTATGCCTCACCCACCCTTGCATACAGCAGCCGCAGAAAATCATAAATTTCTGTAATTGTGCCCACCGTACTGCGTGGATTTTTGTTGGTAGTTTTTTGTTCAATAGAAATCACGGGACTGAGGCCGGTAATTTTGTCCACGTCGGGCCGCTCCATATCACCCATAAACTGGCGGGCATA
>JAYWIB010000076.1:0-4956 GCA_043789265.1 Chitinophagaceae bacterium | reverse complement strand
GTGGCCTGTACCAAAATAGCTGCACTAACTCCTGCATGTTTTAATTGAGGTTTTATATCTTCTATTAAATAATTTTTAGCCAATATAGAAGCATCATTTTTTAACCAGTAGTATTCTAATTTTTGCCTGTTCCAGCAATGCAAATGTGTGTCAATTATTTTGCTCATAAATTAAATTGCGTGGTTATACTGTTGTTGTGCTCCCCCAGTGCAGGTGCGCCAGCGGGGTATTTTAAAACCTCCCCATTAATTTTTACAGGGCATCGGGTGGTAGCTATTACTGTGCCGGCCGTAGTAGTAACCTCTTGCTCCATATCCAGCACTTTATAACCATCATGTTTTCGCAAACATTCATAGTTAAGTACTTCGGCACACCAGATATCTGCCGGCTCTAATTTACTTAACCACCATGCTGTGGTATTTTTAATTAAGTGATTTGCCAGTATTTTTTTTATCTCATCCCTTTTGCTAAACCATAGTGAGGGAGTGGGATATGATAAAAGCTCACCGCATTTAATCAAATCTGCAATGATGGGAATACTTGCCATAGCTAAGGCAATATATCCATCGGATGTTGCATAAATTCCATAGGGTGCAGCCAGGTAAGCATTAGCAGCATTTACAACTGACCGTGCTGGCAATTGCTGGCCGTCATTTAAAAAACTGGTGAATACTTCAAACTGAAAATCAAGGCTGCTCTCCAGCATATTTATTTGTACCGAACTGCCCAGCCCTGTTTTATTTTTTTTAAAAAGAGCTGCCAGAATCCCTTGTGCAAGATAGGTGCCTGCTAATGTATCTACAACCGATGCACCCATTGGTACGGGTCCGTCGCCCTCATTACCACTAAGCCAGTTAAGCCCGGAAACCGCCTGCAGCAGTAAGTCCTGTCCTGGTTCATCGGCAAACGCTCCATCATCGCCATAACCGCTGATGGAAGCATAAATAATAGCGGGCTGTAAGGCTTTAACGGATTCATAATCCAAGCCCAGCCGTTTCATTACACCTGGTCTAAAATTGTGTACTACTACATCGGCTGCGGCTATTAGCTTTTTAATCCTTGCTAAATCAATATCATTTTTTATATCTGCAACAAAACTTTTTTTGTTTCTGTTGATGGCATGAAATAAGGATGATTCTCCATCAATCATTAAATCACTTACGTACAACTGCCTGCAGATATCGCCGGTTATCGGCTTTTCAATTTTTATAACATCAGCTCCTAAATCTGCAAGGCGCAACGTGCAGGATGGGCCAGACAGGAACTGGCTGAAATCAATAACCAATATATTTTTAAGTGGCTGTATCATTTTATAAAGTCGTAAATTCTTTTATAATATTTGCTGTATGCTCGCCCAATAAAGGAGCAGGATGGCTGCTAAATAACTTTGTATTATTTATTTGAACAGCACCCCTGGTTAATTCAATTGTTTGTTGATTAGCGGTAGTTACCTGCTGCTGCCAGTGCAGCGTTGTATAAGCTGGTGCTTTAATTAATTCATTCCAATTTAACAGTGGCATACACCAAATTTGTTGCTGCCCCAGCGCTTTTAACCAATAGGCAGTGGTATTGTGAATCAGGTGAGCACTGATTGCTTTTTTTATTTCATCCCGTTTGCAAAAGGCATCTTCTAAAGAAAAATCATGTGTGGAAGGGAGCTGAATGGCATTTAAAAATATTTTTAAATTACACATGGCTATAGCTATGTAACCATCTTTAGTTTGATAGTTTCCATACGGTGCAGCGAGCAAAGAATTGGCATTGCTAACTTTACTTCTTTGGGGCAGCCCACCGCCGTTGAAACAGGTAGTTAAAAATTCAAATTGAAAATCAAGTATAGATTCGAGTAAGCTTACTTCCACAAGGCAGCCCTTACCAGTTTGTTGCTGTAACAGCAATGCCGCTAAAATGCCCTGCACTAAATGGGCGCCACACATAATGTCGGCAACTGACAGCCCAAACGGTGTAAGATTTTCATTTTCGTTTCCTGTAAGGTATGTAAGGCCCGATAGTGCCTGTACCAGCAAATCCTGTCCTGGCTTATCTTTCCAGGGTCCTTCTTTTCCATATCCGCTTACTTCTGCGTATATAACCTTATCATTTATTTTTTTAACTTCTTTGTAATCAAGCCCAATTTTTTCCATCACCCCCGGTCGAAAATTATGGGTAATAACATCTGCCTTTTTAATTAGTTTTTTTAAAACAATCAGGTCTTTTTCACTTTTTAAATCTGCCACAAAGCTTTCTTTGTGGCGGTTAATAGTATGAAAGAGTAATGAATCTTCTCCAACAAATAAATTTTTAAGTGCCAGTTTTCTGCAGGCGTCGCCTGATATGGGCCGTTCTATTTTGATAACTCTTGCTCCAAGGTCGGCCAGCCGCAAGCCTGCGGAAGGGCCTGCTAAAAACTGGCTGAATTCCAATACCATTATACCTTCAAGAGGCTGGTGCATTTTCATGGTTATGTTAATTTATATCCCATCCCTGATGCCAAGGCTTTTTGTATAAATAATATTCATTTGCTCCAATGCATCTTCTTCGTTACCATCATTCATCAAATAATTTCTTACCACATTACCCGCCTTATCCTGAAAATGAAGGAAGCCATGATAGCGGGGCCGTATGTATGCCCTGTCTAATGCAGGCAGTACATTGCTGAAATAATTGTTGAAGTAATAATTTAGTTTTTCATTTGTCCATGCAGTGCGATAGCCTGGCTGCCCTCCATGTTCTGCATACAAAGTTTGCTGTATGGTTGCAGAGGTAACCCATTCTGCAAATGCAAAAGAGGCCGTTATATTTTTTGTATGTGCGGATACTGCAAGGCCGGTTCCACCCAGGGTACTTTTTAATCTTCCATGCTGTTTAAAGCGTATTAAATCTGCGTAGGTCAATACATTTTTTGCATACCCATTACGGCTGTAATTGGAATAGCAATAAGCAAAAGGGCAATACCAGTATTTGTCTGAAGAAGACATTATCTCCGCTACTTTAATGGGATTATAATTGAATACTTCTTTATCGCAAAGGCTCCATAGTTGCTTCATGTACAGCAATGCTTCTTTTCCTTTTTCAATGCTTACAACTTTATTATCCGTTCTAAAAGGCTCTTCGCCTGCCGCCAGGCAAAACATACAAAAGTTGAGTATTAAATCAACCGCAATACCCGGAATAATTACCTTACCTAATTGAGCAAGTGCTATTAATTCTTCCCAGGTATCAGGAATTCTTTGATTGTTTGCTTCCAATAAATCTAACCGGCAGCTTGCAGCAGGAGTTGCTGCGTCTATAGCTAAAGCCCACTGCTTGCCGGCATAAAAATAGCTTTCGTGTGAATAACCTGCAGAGTGCTCGAGCTGATTGTTTAAAAATTCTTTGGATAAAAAATCATTTACCGGCAGTACACAATTAGTAGCAGCAGCAGTGCCTACCCAGGGATGGTCAATAATTAAAAGGTCATAAGCAGTTACTAATTTTTCAATAGGATAATCAGCAAATTCCTGCAGGGTCCGTTTTTTCCAGTTTATCTCAATGTTCGGGTACAACTCGCCGAAACGCTGTGATGCTGCCAATAATGGAGTAATTCCCCGGCTATGCCCCCAGGTAATTCCGTTTAAAACAATTTTATCCATTTATCATTTTTAAGTTCACCATTTTTAATCTCAATTGAAAAATAGCAGCAGTAATAAATTTTGTGAGGTAATATCTTTTTGCTAAAACCAAAAAACAGTTTATAAAAATTATGAGTGGCAGAACTATATTAAAACATATTAGTCCGCCACAAAAAAAGTTATTTCATCATTATACAGGCCAGCTATCCTGTGCAGCATTTTTTACCCTGCAACCAATTACGGCATAGTATAAGATGTACAGATAGCAAACAGCAGGAACTACAAAGGCCATTTGGATATTGGTTTTGTCACTTATAAATCCCATCGCCAGCGGAATTATTGCACCACCTGCGATAGCCATCACCAAATAAGTGGAACCATCTTTTGTGTAAGTGCCCAATTTATTTAAAGCCAAAGCAAATATGGTGGGGAACATGATGGAATGAAAAAAACCGATGAGTATAACTGACCACACTGCTACCTGCCCGTTCAATAAAATGGCAACTGCCACCAGCAGTAAATCTGCTACAGCAAACAGAGCCAGTAATTTGGCAGGCTTTATCTTTTGCTGAAGACCGGTGCCTATAAACCGGCCAACCATAAAAGCCACCAGATGAAAGGTTATGTACAGTGCCGCAGTTTTTTCTGGAATGCCCGGCATTTGATACCCGGCATACCGAAATATGAAACTGGCTACACCTACCTGCGCCCCTACATAAAAGAAAATGCCTACCACCCCCAGGTATAGATGTGGGTATTTAAAAAAAGTGTGTGAGCCGCCCACAGTTATGTCTTTGGCCGCAGCATTGTTTGTGTTTTCTTTTATTTCCGGAATATGAGAAAAGTATATGATGGCAGCAATAATCACAAATATCAGCCCCAGAAAAATGTAGGGTGTTTTTACTGTACCAGCCTCAAATAAACGGTATTCATTTAACTGTACCGCTGTCATACTTTTTAAATCTTCTGCCGTTTTTTGTACACCGCTCAAGATGAAAGAACGGGCAATTAAACTGGTGAGTACCGCACCCAATGCATTAAAAGCGGCGGCAAAATTGAGCCTGGCAGAGGATTTGGCTGGATTGCCCAATGAAGCTGCCAGTGGGTATGCACCTACTTCTAAAGTGCTGTTGCCACATGCCATTACAAATATGGCAATCAAAAACATTGGAAAGGAAAGTGCCTGTGCGGCAGGGTAAAATAAAAATGCCCCTGTTGCACAAATTATCAGGCCAATAACAAGCCCTTTCCTGTAACCAAATTTTTTAATAATCATACCTGCAGGGCGGGCCATCAAAAAATAGCCACCAAAAAAAACAAAGGGTATAAATGAAGATTGGAAGTC
>JAYWIB010000075.1:0-19291 GCA_043789265.1 Chitinophagaceae bacterium | reverse complement strand
ACTGATTGCGTTTCAATGGTCTGTTGGGCCGGTTGGGATTTAACTGCTGGCGCTGCTGCCTGCGCATGGCTTTTATAAGCAACTGATGAAATCTTCCTTCTGCACCAAACATGCGGTTTATCCTGGGCTGACCCAGCACCCTTACAAACTGATCTCTGTAGCGTTTGCGGATGTTTAACACTTTTTCATCTCTGTCAAGTACATCATTCTGGTCGGCACGTATGGTAGCTTTTAGCTCCTTTGCATATTGATTGTATACCGGCCAGAATTTTTGCGCCTCATCTGGTGTAAGCTCCAGTTCCTTACTTAAAAAAGCAACTTTAAGTGCTTCTATATCCTGCTGTTTTTTTTCAGGCACCTGCTGTTCTTCCTGCTGCGCCATGGTAATAAAGCCGCTGCAGATAAAGATTGCAATAAGGTATAATTTTTTCATTTCGTTTTTTTAATTGTTATTGCTGTTTGTTTCAATATCATGCAGATAATGATCCAATGTTTTTTCATCCAGCAAATAATCTTCTTCGCTGGGCAGGCTGTTTTCATCAATGGTGGAAGTAAGCAGGGCCACATCTGCTTCATTGCCATTCTGCACCAGGTACTGGCTTATTTCTTCCTCGCTTAGATTATTGAGGGCTGCAGTAAACTGCTGTTCATTCATGCGCTTTCCTTTTTCAATACTCGGTTCAAGTGGTGTAGCTGATGCTGATTCAGCAGGCGCCGTTTTATCTGTGCCTGCATATTTATAAATACCCAATGCAATTACACCCGTAACCACCGCCGCTACGGCATACTTCAGCATTGTTTTGCTGCGTTGCATCCATACTACTTTTGCAGCAGGTTTTACTTTTTGTAAAATTATTTGCGGCAATTGTTCAAAATATCCATCAGGCACATAAAAAATATTATTGCGCTGTATGTGAGCAATCACCGGGGAAAGCGCCGTTAATTCAGCAGAAAAATTTTCAGCCGATTTTATTTTGTTCATGATTGCATTGGGCAGGTCATCAAAATAATTTTGAGGTACTGTAAAGGAACGCTGCGGCTGAGGCAGACTGTTTTTTTCTTCATTTACCGCTGCCCATACCACAGCAGGAAGATTGTCAAAATATCCGGACGGCACCTCCCATACATGTACTTTATCCATCGCCGCAAGCAAAGGACTTAGCTCCTGTAACTCATTCAATATTTCTATGCTGTTTTGCATTGGTTACTGTGACGTAGAATGCCGTGGTAAGTTTAATGATTCAATATAAAATCTTCAATTTTTTTTACCGCATGGTGATAGCTTGCTTTAAGGGCGCCCTCACTGGTTTCCAGCACTTTGCTCATTTGCCCGTAAGGCATTTCATCATAATACCGCAGGTTAAAAACCACCCGTTGTTTTTCAGGCAGTTGCTGCATGGCAAGCTGCAGCTTCCACTCCGCTTTGTTGCCATCAAAATTTTTATCTGCTTTTAGTTTATTGGCGAGGCCTGTATCTCCATCGCTCAATGATATGGAGGAGCGCTTTTTTTGCTGCTCTATAAAAGTTAAACTTTCGTTGGTGGCAATGCGGTACAGCCAGGTGTATAGCTGGCTGTCTTCCCTAAAATTTTCCAGGCCGTTCCATACTTTAATGAACATGTTCTGCAGCACATCGTTGGCATCTTCATGCTCCACCACCATGCGGCGGATATGCCAATATAATTTTTCCTGATATTTTTTTATAATAACAGTAAAACCCTGCTCTTTAGTAGAAGGTTCTTTAAAGAGTGTCAAAAGCGTCTTATCATCCGGATAAGTTTTATTCATAAGTGTTATGCTGGTATAAAAGTATAAAAACCTGTGCTATGATGAAATTATTCACCGGAAGTTTAATGGCACCGGCACCATATGGTGGGTTATTAATTTTTTATTGGTAAAAAGATAGATTCAATAAATGCAGTCTAAAATTTTTTTGCCGGGCATGCAAAATCCTGTTTATAAATTGATATTTAAAACAAGCAATAAGTTAAGAGAAAGTGTAATCAGGCATTTTTTCGGGCAATCACTTTTTCTGCTGCTGCCACAATGTTTACTGAATCGAGGCCATATTTTACAAGCAGTTCAGCAGGCTTACCGCTTTCGCCAAATGTATCATTGGTGCCAATATATTCTATGGGTATGGGTAAACTTTTTGATGCCACCTGTGCAATGCTGTCTCCAAGGCCGCCAATAATATTATGCTCCTCGCAGGTAACGGCACATTTTGTTTTGCCGATAGAGGCCAGCACGGCTGCTTCATCAAGTGGTTTAATGGTGTGTATATTTATTATCTCCGTGCTGATACCTTTTTCTTCCAAAACTTTTCCAGCTTCGATGGCTTTCCATACCAGGTGGCCGCATGCAAAAATGCTTACATCCGCTCCGTCAGATAATTTTTGAGCCTTGCCAATTACAAAATCATTTTCATTGGTAAAAATTGGCCACACCGGCCTGCCGAAGCGCAGGTATACAGGCCCTTCATATTTTGCAATGGCTTTGGTGGCAGCTTTTGTCTGGTTGTAATCTGCAGGCACAATTACCGTCATGCCCGGCAGCATTTTCATCAGGCCAATATCTTCCAGTATCTGGTGGGTGGCGCCGTCTTCACCCAGTGTAAGGCCGGCATGAGAGGCGCATATTTTTACGTTTTTACCACTGTATGCCACAGACTGCCGTATTTGATCGTATACACGGCCTGTAGAAAAATTAGCAAAGGTGGTGGTATACGGAATTTTGCCGCCAATGGTTAACCCTGCTGCCACGCCAATCATGTTGGCTTCTGCAATACCGCATTGTATAAAACGCTCAGGAAATTCTTTTATAAACGCATTCAGTTTTAAAGAACCCAGTAAATCTGCTGTTAATGCTACTATGTTTTTGTTTTCTCTTGCTGCTTCAAGGATACCATCGCCAAATCCGCTTCTTGTATCTTTATTGCCGGTTACCTGAATGTTACTGAGCATACTATGTAATATTTTTTTGAGCCGCAAGATAAGTGATAGAACTAAATTTTTGCCGCTAATTTTTTAGATGAATAAATCGGGCTCAGCATTTAATTTTACTTCCCATTTCCATGCAGTTTCCATCATTGTTTCCAGGTTGTATTTCAATGTCCATCCCAATATATTTTTTGCTTTATTGTTGTTGGCAAAAATGGCAATTACATCTCCCGGCCTGCGTGGGCCTGTGTTATAATTTAATTTTACCCCACTGGTATTTTCAAATGCTTTTATTACTTCCAGTACGGTAACACCATCGCCGCTGCCGAGGTTAAAAATGGCACACCTGGTTTTATTTCTTTCAGCCTCCATTAATTTAAGTGCAAGCGTGTGTGCATGTGCAATGTCGCATACATGTATATAATCCCGCAGGCAACTGCCGTCAAGTGTAGGGTAGTCATTGCCATGTACCTGCATAGCCGGCAGTTTGCCGATGGCTGTTTGGGTAATGGCGGGAACAAGATTGGAGGGCAGGCCCACAGGCATTTCTCCAATTTCAATAGAAGGATGAGCGCCGACAGGATTAAAGTAACGCAGCAAGACAGCTTGTTTTGTATTGGCTTTTATCCAGTCTTCCACTATACGTTCACCCATTTGTTTAGTAGCGCCATAGGGTGATTCTGCCGCTTGCTGTGGTGTATCCTCCGTTACAGGAATTACATCGGGATTGCCATACACCGTACATGATGAAGAGAACACTATGTGAGGAACATTGTATGCTTGTGCACAGGTCAAAATATTTATTAAAGAAAGCAAATTGTTTTCAAAATACATCAACGGTTTTTCTACAGATTCGCCTACAGACTTGTATGCTGCAAAATGAATGATGCCATTTATATCCCGGTTTTCAATAAAAATTTTTTCTGTGGCCGCAGTATTGCACAAATCAGTTGCATAGTTTTTTATTTTTTTGCCGGTAATTTTTTCGGCTCCTTTTAAAATGCCTGCATGGCTTCTGGAATTGTTGTCTGCAGAAATAACATCATAGCCATTTTCAATCAGGTCAACAATTGTATGAACACCAATGTATCCGCAGCCCCCGGTTACCAATATTTTTTTCATGTAATGGATTGTAATTAAATGCCTGTAAAGGTTGCAAATGTAGCGCATGTTTAAAGCAAAAAAAACCACCCGTTGCCAGGTGGTCAATCATTTTTGCAAACCAATAAATTATTTTATAAAAAAAGAAACAATAAAGTATACAATGCCTGCAAGCAAAGCACTAACAGGAATGGTTAGTATCCAGGCCCACAATAAATTTACGGTAACACCCCAGCGTACAGCGCTGAGCCTTTTGGTAGCACCTACACCAATGATAGAACCTGTAATGGTATGTGTGGTACTTACGGGTATGCCCATTTGCTCTGTTACAAACAATGTAAATGCACCGGCAGTTTCCGCAGCCACGCCTTCCAGCGGTGTAACCTTGGTGATTTTGGTACCCATTGTTTTTACAATTTTCCATCCACCGCTCATGGTGCCCAGGCCAATGGCGGTGTAGCAGGCAAGTGGTACCCAGGTAAGATCTTTTAATACAGCAGATGTATCTGCATATACCCCTGTACCATAGTAGGCAACAAAGGCAGCGCCGATAATACCCATTACTTTTTGTGCATCGTTACCGCCATGTCCTACGCTGAAAGCTGCCGAAGAAAAAAGCTGCAGTTTTTTAAACATGTTTGCCGTGCGGTAGGCATTGGGGCTTTTTATTTTTTCCGAATAAATGTATGCGAAAATAAAAACAGCTACCAGTCCGAATATTACATAAAGCTGTATAGAGTTATCCGCTTTTTTTAAAGCTTTTGTCAATTTAACCACATCCGTTTTTGGATCAACTTCGTTGTGAATTTTTTCTGCAATGGCAGCAGCGCCTGTTTTATTAAATTCAATCAGGTAAGGCGACGCTGCCTTTACAAGTACAAGCGCAGCATCCAATTTCGCCTGCATGGAAGCATCTTTAGCGACTTCTTTTTTCAGGTTGTCAATATTATAATACTTTGCAAGATTCTCTTTTAATTTATCCTGTTCGTAATGATGAAAGAGAAACCATGTGCCCACAGCAGCCAGCAATATCAAGCCTATTTTAAGCCAGGTATTCCGCATAATAGTAATAACCGTTATAAATATGGACATAATCATACCTAACAGCGGGGCAAGAAAAATGAAGAGCAGGATTTTAAAAATATACTCCATTTCAAGAATAAGATTAAAATCTCTGACACCTTTGATGGCGATGGCATGTGTAATGGCCGCACCCGCAAAACCCCCAATTAAGGTATGAGAAGAAGATGAAGGAATACCGTACCACCAGGTAAGGAGGTTCCAGAATATAGCCGCAATAAGCCCTGATAAAATAACCGGAAGGGTAATAAAACTGCCCTGCACCGTTTTACCAATTGTGTTGGCTACAGCATGGTCTTTAAATATAAAGAATGCTACAAAATTAAAAAACGCTGCCCACACCACAGCCTGAAAAGGGGTAAGTACTTTTGTAGACACGATGGTGGCAATAGAATTGGCTGCATCGTGAAAACCGTTGATATAGTCAAATATAAGTGCCAGTACAACTATAACGATTAGCAGTGTCATAAATTTATTTTACCCCCTATCCCGTTTAGGAATAAGTGCGTTTTTAATATGAAGATTAACATGGCTCAACAGCGGGGGCTATGCGTACTTTACAATGATAGATTCAATAACATTGGCTGCATCTTCACACTTATCCGTTACGATTTCCAGCACCTGGTATATCTCTCTTTTTTTAATTACCTCTTTAGCATCCGGCTCCTCTGCAAAAAGCCTTTCAATGCTCATGTCAAAAATATCATCACCCTGGTTTTCTATGCTGTTGATGGCTACCAGTGCATCGGTAATCTTGCGCATGTTTTTCATGTTCCTCAATTCAGTTACGGCCTTGTGTACCTGTACACAGCCAACTGCAATTAACTCAGCCATTTTTTTAATGCCGGTGTCATTTGGGTTTACCCTGTAAAAATTTATTTTTTTTGCTGAGGCATATATATAGTCTGCAATGTCATCAAGGGCGGAGGCCAGGTAATGGATGTCTTCCCGGTCAAAGGGGGTAATAAAGTTTTTTCCGAGCTCAGTAAAAATATTATGGGTGAAGTCATCATTCACATGTTCCATGTCCTCCATTTCCTGAATCAATTTGCCTCTTTTATCAAAGTCAGGTTCGTTTACTACTTCCTTTAATTTTTCGCCCATTTTCACCAGTTCTTCTGCTACATTTTCAAATAGCTGAAAAAACACCCTGTCCTTGGGTAAGAAGATTTTTAGAATTGAATTAAATGCCATGTTTTATATTTTGGCAAAAATAATTTTATTGTATTGCAGATTCCAATTATTCAAATTGTTAATGATAACATAACAGTAGAGTAATATTAAATTGGTATGCTGTTGAAAAAATCTAATAATCATTCACATGACGGTTGATAGATATAAAAAGGTCGCATCGCCTTTAAATTGCATATAAATGTAAAATTCGCCATTGAAGTGACTTATTTCCAATATATTTTTTTATAGAATTCAATACCATATCAAACTTTGCATATAAAATTTGTTAACAACTCCTTCGAACCTTAAAATTTTCCATAAAACTTAATACACCTGATATTAATGACAATGGATTTTTTATTTCATTTATATAATTTATTGAAATGAAAATTAGCAAGAAGTCAAATTTTTTAGAAAAAAATAAATAATACTCTATAAAATTTTGTTTTTTTTTAATTTGAAATACACATAACCATTTATTGTTAGAAAAAAGTTAAGGTTTGTTGCAGCGATTCTGATAGCTTTGCAGTCTTAAAATTATAATACGGTGCAATGCCGTATTATTTTTATTTAAAAAATAAAGCATATTTATGAGAAAAATTGCAGTACTGTTTTCGGTGCTACTATTCAGCACACTTTCCATTTTTGCCCAAAATATTATAAAGGGCAAGGTGGTGGACTTCAAGGATGGAACACCAATTCCTGGAGCCACAATTAAAATAAAAGGAGAAAACACCTCAACCACATCAAGTTTAGATGGATCATTTGAAATTTCTGGAAAAGGAGGTGCCACGCTTGAAATTACAGAAGTGGGGCATGCACAACAAACTATTAAGTATTTAGGAGGCGACCTTGTTGTAAGAATGATTCAGGACACAAAGGGCCTTTCCGAAGTAGTTGTAACAGCCTTTGGAATCAGGAGAGAGAAAAAAGCATTAGGGTATGCAGTAACTACACTGGATAAAAAAGTATTGGAGTCAAGGCCAGACGGTGATATCGGAAGATTATTGAGTGGTAAGGCTCCTGGGGTCGATATCCTGGCTTCGAGTGGTATATCTGGTAGCGGAACAAATATACAAATACGCGGCGCTAACTCTATAACTGGCCCGAGTGATCCCCTTTTTGTTGTTGACGGAGTTCCTCTGAGTGGTAACACTAATCAGCAAACTGATGCTATTTACGGGAGTCAAACTTCCAGCCGTTTTTCAGATATAGATCCTAATAACATTGAAACCATTAATATTCTTAAAGGTCTTAGTGCAACGGTTCTCTATGGCGAACAGGGACGTAATGGAGTAATTCTTATTACTACAAAAAATGGGTCTGGAAGAAAAAGTAGTAAAAAGGCTGAGGTAACTGTTGCCCAGTCATATTTCGTAACTAAAGCTTCCAGTTTACCTGAACTACAAAATTCTTATGGAGGCGGATTTTCTCTTACTGGTGGATTTGCCTTTTTTAGCAACTGGGGACCAAAATTTACCACTCCTTACACTCGCCTCCCCCATCCTTATACACAAGGCGTGCTCGCAGGTGCATTTCCGGAATTGGCAGGAGATTCAATTGATTTCAAACCAAATGATAATTTTGGTGCAGTTATTAAAGATGGTCATGTACTTAACACAAGTGTAAACGTATCTGCTGCGTTGGGTGCAAATGGTACAATTAATGCAAACTACAGTTTTCTTAAAGATCAAGGATTCCTCAAAACAAACAATGTTAAAAGAAGCACATTTGGAATTGGTATAAATACAAAGTTAGCTAACAATATAACTGTAACTGGAGCACTTAATTATGTATCCAATAATTTTGTTAGTCCTACTACTGCCCAAAGTAGTGCAAGCGGTGCTCAAAATGGAGGCTCAGGCATATTTGCCGATTTAATCTACACACCAAGGGCAAGTGATTTAGCAAATTGGCCTTATCAGACTGCAGATGGTCTTTCTGCTTATTATCGTGGCACTAATGATATTCAAAATCCCTTATGGACTTTAAATAATTCGTTAACAAGTCAAAACACAAATCGGGCTTATGGTAATTTTGCGTTAAAATATGATATTATGAGAAACTGGAACTTGATGTACCGTGTAGGTTACGATGTTTACAGTGAGGATCATGCATTGAGATTGAATAAGGGTGGAAGGAATAGAAAAGTCCCTGTTGAAAACGAATATGAGCGGGGTATTTATAGAACAATCAATGTTACAAACAAAATATGGGATCATTCATTAATAACCCAATATCAAACCAGTTTAAATACAGATATAAGGCTGGATGTGACTGCAGGCTTTAATTCATATGAAGTAAAATATGACCAAAAAGGTGTAAAAAGTACAGATCAGCTTGTATTTGGTCTTTTTGACCATTCGAATTTTGTAAACCAAAGCCAATTAACAGAAGATGGTCTTGATATGGATTATGTTTCACCATATCATTCAGTAGGAGTTTTTGCACAAGCTGGTGTAAGTTACAAGGATTACCTGTTTTTGAATGTCGGAGGACGAAATTCATGGTCTGCACAGCTTGAGAAAAGTAATCGTTCATTATTTTATCCGAGCACAAGTATATCCTTTATACCTACATCAATTATTCCCGCCTTGCAGGGAAACACTACAATCAATTATTTAAAATTAAGAGCAGGTTATGCCACTAGTGCAAATTTCCCGGATGCTTTTTCAACGAGGAATAGATTATTGATACAAGCAAATGGGTTCGTTGACAAAAATGGAGCCGTTATCAACTCAAATAGATTTTCCCGCATTCTTGGGAATAAAGATTTACAAGCGGAACTGTTAAAAGAATTCGAGATGGGACTTGAAGCAAAATTCTTTAACAGTCGTTTCTCAATTGATTTTACCTGGTATAATAAAAAATCAACCAACCAAATCCTCGATAGACCTTTAGATCCTTCCTCTGGATTTGACGAAGTAGCTACAAATGCTGGTAATCTTGTAAACAGGGGTATTGAATTGGGACTTGGTTATACGGTTATTAGAAATAAAAATTGGAATTGGCAATTAGATGTGAATTATACAAGAAACAGAAGCATGGTAAGTAATTTGCCATCTGATATCTCAGAGGTACAGACAGGCGGCTTATTTAGCAACCTTGGTAATTTTGCAATAAATGGACAGCCTTTTGGTGTTATAAAAGGAACATACTGGCAAAGACAAACGGGGCCCGTTGACGGGAAATCACCTGTAGGTCCAAAGATAGTAGGACAGGATGGTTATTACATTGCCTCTACTGAGTCTGTTATCATTGGGGATCCTAATCAGAATTTTAGAATGTCAGGAATTAGTACACTTAGTTATAAAAGCTTGGAATTTCGTATGCAGTGGGATTATGTAAAAGGTGGAGTGGTGTATGCATCTTCTGTTAATGCAATGACCGGCCGTGGGCTTTCAAAGGCTACTGATGTGGACCGGTCACTACCTATTATTTTACCTGGAGTAAAACAAGATGGCACTCCGAATGATTTCCAAACTGCTTTAGACAGAGCCTATTTTAATACCTATATTGGTGCGGCTCATGAAGGCTTTCTATACGATGCCACTACCATAAGATTAAGGGAAATATCAATTACTTATGCAATGCCAAAATCATTACTCAAAAAAACCCCCTTTGGTGGTATTTCATTTGCCCTAACGGGTATGAATCTTTGGCACAAAGCACCGTATTTTCCAGAGGGTACTAATTATGATCCTGAAACTTCCAGTGGTGGGGTAGGAAAAACGAGAGGTTTTGAGTTTTTAACAGGGCCGCAAACACGTAGGTTTGGCGCCAGTCTTAGAGTAACTTTTTAATTACAATACGCTAACTAAAATTTTCACAATGAAGAAACATTATTATATTATAATACTCACAGGTTTGGGTGCCCTATGTTACTTACAAGCCTGTAAAAAGTTTGACAATGCGTTAATAGACCCTAATAGCCCCGCACCTGAAAGTGCAGACGTAGATCTTTATTTAAATGCAGCTCAAATTTCATTTAAAAATTTTTATGGATCAACAGGAGTTGAACCCGGTCTATCAGAAAACGGTGAAGAATTAACTCGAATGGAATATATGGCTTCCCGAAGGTATATCGACCTGTACACGCCGGAATCTTTTAATACTGTTTGGAATGAGGCATATCGGGGAGTTTTTCAGCAGGTAAATACATTGATTCCACTTGCACTTACAAAAAACCGTCCATTACATGTTGGAATGGCATGTGTACTTAAAGCTTATACGGCTGCCACCCTGGTAGATTTTTTTGGAGATGTTCCTTATAGTGAAGCAAATCTTGGTTTGGAAAACACCAATCCCAAGGCGGATCAAGGTAGAGCGATTTATGACAATGTGTTTAATTTATTAGACAGTGCCATTAATAATTTTAACAAGGTTACCAGTTCTACCCCCCTTCCAATAAATGATCTTTTCTATTCCAATGCCACAGTTACAGATAAGGCATCTAGCTGGAGGAGAGCAGCAAAAACGCTAAAGCTAAAATTATTGCTTCAGACGAGATTGGTAGACAATACTGTAAAGGAAAAGATAAATGCATTAATTACTGATGGAGAATTAATTTCAACAGACGCTCAGGCTTTCACCTTTAAGTTTGGCACAAAAGCAATTAATCCAAATAGTCGCTCTGATAAATTTAATACTTATTACACAAGTTCCGGAGCTAACGATTATATTGGTAATTATTTTGTTTATACCGTATTTTCGGATAAAGGAGACAATGTTGATCCACGATGGAGATTTTATTTTTATCGGCAAATAGGAAATGTAACTCTTGTTCCCGTTAGCTCCTTAAGTTGCCAGAACGAAACAGCCCCTCCACATTATTTAAATGCAGTACCTGCCGTTCCATTTTGCTACGCAAATGTTGCTGGGTTTTACGGACGTGATCATGGAGACGACCAAGGTATACCTCCAGACGGTTTCCAAAGACTTGCATGGGGAGTGTATCCTGCCGGTGGGAAATTCGACAATAGTGAAAGAGTAAAAGTAGGTGTGAATGATGGAGGTCAGGGTGCAGGGGTGTTGCCAATTTGGCAACCTGCTTTTACCGATTTTGCTAGAGCTGAAGCCGCCCTTACGTTAGGAACAGATGGAGATGCAAAATTGTTGCTTAAATCAGGAATCGAAAAATCAATGGCAACGGTATTCGGTTTTGGAGCTACAATTAATGCTCCTGTTGATGCTACCAGATTACAGGCTGCAAAGGATGCTGTTTTACCCTATCTTAATATTGTATTAGCAAGATATGACGCAGCCTCCACTAATGCCGATAAGCTTGATATAATAATGAAAGAATACTATGTGGCACTGTGGGGCAATGGTATTGAATCATACAATAATTACAGGCGTACTGGTATGCCGAGAGGGATGCAGCCTAATAGAAATCCTGCGGCTGGCGCTTTCATGCGATCTATGCCTTATCCAGGAGCGTATACAAACAGGAACAGTGATGTGGTACAAAAAACCACTACTAATGTGAAAGTGTTTTGGGATAACAATCCAGACAATATTTATGTGAACTAAACACCGGTTGATATTATCATTAAATAAAAAAACAATGAAAAAAGCATATTCTCTGTTATTTGTACTTGCCTTTTTTATATTTTCATGTAACAAATCAACAGATTTTTACAAGGAACTGGGCAGAGGTTCATACCTCACTTTAGTTAACATTGTAAATAGTAATCTTGATGCTAACGATCCTGCGAGTATCGTAGCACTGAAAGTTAGTTCAAACGGTGAACCCGTTGAAAGTGTCAACCTTTATGTTTCAGCCATTCCATCACTCAATAAATCTGACTGGAAATTGTTAAAAAATGTTCCATTTTCCGGTGAGACTTTATTGTCAACAACGCACGCTGAAATTGCTGCAAAACTTGGACTTACATCTGGAGCACTTATTCCAGGCACTGTATTTTACCTTTATAATGAGTTAATCACCAAGGATGGCAAGACTTTTTCCTCAATCAATACAAGTTCAACGGATCTGGAAACACAATTTGCATTTAATACAGCCATGAATTGGAGAGCTACTGTTATTTGTGCATTTGATACAGCTCCATTTGATAATAAAACTTTTATAGTAGTTAGAGATGATTGGGAGGATTTTGCACCAGGTTCTGAAGTAACCGTCATTTTAGGGCCTTCCACCAATCAAATAACAGTTGTTGATGTTTTCCCTACAAGCGATGCACATAAAGATTTGGTTATTACTGTTTCCCCAGCTTCAGGTGTTGCTACGGTCCCAAAGTATACGTATGGAGCTTATAGTACAGGAGGTACTCAATACACTGCAGCAACAACAGGCTCCAGCAATTTTGTTTTTGCATGCACAGAAACTATAGATCTACTGTTAAATCACGTAAGTGTTGGTGGTTCTAATTTCGGAAATTTCAGACTGATATTGAAAAAGAAATAACTTTATTAAATTTTAAGAGGCTGTGTCAAACCTGAGCAGCCTCTTTTTTTTCGTTTTGTACCACTTTATATATCGTATTGGAAAGTATCTTATAAAGTAATGTGTTTTGTATCTTCTTTTTGTTAGCCGTAGTATTTTGAATATACTTCCCCGGTTAATAATCTAGTCTTATGTTAAGCATGAATTGACGGATAAAGTTTTTTCAATTTTACTCTTGCCTCTTTGTTTGTGAACTGCCAATTTATTTTTTTGTTTTTATTATTCCTGTTAGTTTGCCATGCTTCAACTTCTTCATTAATTTTTTTTATCGTGGATATATGTCTGTTTAAGCATTGGCCATTTAATACGTGTAATTCTATTTCTGCCTTATTCAACCAACTGCCATGTTTAGGGGTAAATACAAATTCAAATCTGTCCCAAAGCCTTTTTGCCTCTGCTGGTTCAAATGGCAGATGCGTCATGTGTCTTAAAATTGTCCATTACTAATTTTATCTTTTTTGCTTTTGGATACCATTCGTCAGCGATTCTTTTTACAAATTTAGCCCAGTCCATTTTGGTTTTAAATTCCGTTACTTGTACATATCGCTTCCCCATCAATGGCTCATTGGCCATAAATATATTGACTACACCATGCCTTACATACGTATCCCTCCGACCAAGTACATCTTTTATTCCATGAAGCCGCTGTTTAGCTTTGCCACCAAATAACACTTGTGGAGAGCAGGCAACAAATCCGGGAGCATCATCTTTCAATGATATCCAGCTGGCAGCAAAGTGGCCAGAATCAAAAGCAATTCTTTTTGCAAGTATCCCCTCCACCAACCCCATGTTTTCTTACAAAGCCTATCGGTGCACCTTTGCCGGTATGGAAAATACAAATATTGCAGATACAATGCGGTCTCATATTGAAGCCTGCAAAGCAAGTGGCATTACTGCAAAAGCATATTGCTATGAGCACCAGATAAAACATTCTGTCTATTATTACTGGCAAAAGAAATTGAAGCCGCAGATACAAAATGGGAAATTTATAAGGATTGCACCAGTAGTATCCAATATACCGGTGAGTATTATTTTCACAAACGGCAACCGGATAAGTTTTGAAGCAATGCCACCAGTTGAGTATCTGAAACAATTAATGAGCTAGCCACGTTGCACCTCAGTTCCAGTGAGCGGTATTATTTTTACAATCAATCAACAGACATGCGTAAAGGATGCTACGGCTTATGTGGTATTGTACAAAATGAACTGCAGAAAAATATTTTATCAGGCGATGTTTTTGTATTTATCAACAAACGGCATAACCAGATTAAATTATTACAGTGGGATAAAGATGGTTTTGCTTTGTATGAAAAAAGATTAGAGAAAGGCTGTTTTGAAAAGCCCATCAGTACTCAAAGCAGTACTGACATGCTGCTTACTCACCTGCAGTTACAGCATATTTTGCAAGGCATAATACTGCAATCTGTCAGGCATAAAAAAAGATTTGCTGTACCTGCCTGAAACTACTTTAAATACTGGGTTACAGCGTTATACAGGCATGATAATTGACTATGTTTTTGCATCTATTCCACTGCACAAAATATCAATTTTAAAAGCAAGTACGAGCAAGCGTTAGTAGTGATTAATGCTACCCAAAAATTGAATGATGAGCAGGCTCAGCAGATAAATTTACTTCGTTTACAAATCCTGGAATTACAAGAATTCATCTTTACCGGCAAGCAGGAAAAATTTAAACTTAATCCCAACAGCAACCAACAGCAA
The DNA here is from genome assembly GCA_043789265.1 of Chitinophagaceae bacterium. Taxonomy (GTDB): domain Bacteria; phylum Bacteroidota; class Bacteroidia; order Chitinophagales; family Chitinophagaceae; genus Ferruginibacter. The sequence goes on along the minus strand of JAYWIB010000075.1, from coordinate 4,810 downwards.
ATAGCTTTATTTGAAAATGATAAGCTGGCAGAAGTAGTGGTGGAAAATACCAGGCATATAAAAGCCCATGATGTAAAGCAAACCGTTATACGGGTAAACCATCCGGGCCGCAATCCACTACCAGCGCATTTACGCAGAGAAGAAATCATGCTTACACCAGCAGAAGATGTTACAGGCTTAAAGCCCGTAGGGCAGGAAGTAACAGAAATATTAGAATACCAGCAGGGTGAGCTTTATGTAAAAAAATACATTCGCCCTGAATACATAAAACCAACGGCAGATGGCACACAGGCAGCAAGTGTGATAGCAGCCTTACCCAATATGCCCATTGCAAAAAGTTATGTGGGTGCCTCTTTACTATCGCACCTGATGGTAAGTAAATACATTGACCACTTACCCATTTACACGCAGTTGCAAATGTTTACCCGTCAAAAAATAACCATAGAAGATAACACGGTTAATAACTGGTTTAAACAAGGCTGCCGGTTAATAGAACCGCTCTTTGAAGCACATGAACGCCAGGTACCCTCCACAAAATATTTAGGCGTTGATGAAACCCCCATAAAAGTGTTAGACAAAACAAAAAAGGGTACCACACACCAGGGGTATTACTGGGTATATTATAACACCCACAGCCGCCAGGTTTTGTTTAAATATCAAACAGGCCGTGCCGCAGCGTGGCCAAAAGAAACATTGAAAAATTACCAGGGCTATCTGCAAACAGACGGGTACGCCGCCTATGATCAGTTTGATGAAGCGCAAGGCATTACTACTTTAAATTGCTGGGCGCATGCACGCCGTAAATTTATAGATGCCCAAAGTTTTGATAACACAAAAGCAAGTGAAGTACTTACGCAAATACAATTACTATATGCGGTAGAAAAACACTGCGTAGAAAAAAATACACTGCAGATGAGGTGAAGAAATATCGCCAGGATCATGCCCTACCAATACTGGCAAAGCTCCACCAAATTTTACAAACACAACTCTTCAGCACCCTGCCCAAAAGCCCGCTGGGCATGGCATTACAATACACCCTTGCACGGTGGGATAAACAAAAGGTGTATACCAGCGACGGCAACCTGCGTATTGATAATAATCTGGTAGAAAACAGTATACGCCCCGTGGCAATTGGCCGTAAAAATTATCTGTTTGCAGGCAATCATGAAGCAGCCCAAAGGAGTGCCATGCTCTACAGTTTATTCGCCACCTGCAAACTGCACGGTGTAAATCCCATCCAATGGCTCACCTATGTATTTGAGAATATCAACGACCATAAAATAAATGCCGTACAAGAACTACTGCCACAAAACTATGCTGCAGCGCCGGCTAAAAAATGACGGGGTTGGTGGAGGGGATACATTACTGGTACAAGGTTTACCGCAGTGAACAAACGGTTGCAGCCGGATCTTTTGTTACAATAAATTTGGCTCCGCGGCTTCAGGCAAATGTGGAATTATATTTTACCGATGGCAGGCGTTTGGTTTTCCATCAGCCGGTGAGTGTGGATTTTTTATAAGCGTTGATAGCCTGATTCATGCTGCACCTTTCCGCTTCTGTTCAATATTATTTTTATAACCAGGCTGTGGATATGCGCAAAGGTTTTGATAGCCTGAGCGGACTGGTGCGGCAGCACATGCAACTCAATGTGCTCAATGGCGGGATATTTATTTTCATTAATAAAAAACGTAACCAAGTAAAACTGTTGCTATGGGAAGGTGACGGACTTTCTGTTTATTACAAACGGTTGGAACAGGGCACTTATGAATGTCCGCCAACAACAGAAGGTTATCATCTGAGTGCCACACAACTGCAACTGATACTACAGGGAATACAACTGAAAAGTATAAAAATAAAAAATCGTTATCAACATATTGTAGGTAAATAATTATGCTGAAAGCTTTGCTGTAATTGAATTGTATTCGGAAATTTACATCCGCAATGCAACAGGTGATCACCCATACCGACTACAAAAGTTTATACGAACAGGCGCAAACGGAAATTGCTTTTTTAAAGCAGGAACTGGCGCAACTCAAAAAAATAATTTTCGGATCTAAACAGGAACGCTTTGTACCAGGCGATGATATTACCTCTCAGCAATTATCGCTCAACATCCAGGCCGAAGCAATCGCCGCAGTAAAAATTACAGACGCAAAAAGGATTGCTTACACAAAAGTTACCACAGCAGTTACGTCCGCCAAATTACATCCTGGCCGCAATCCATTGCCCGGTCATTTAGAAAGAAGAGAACAGATCATTGAGCCCGCCGGGGATACCAATAACTTAAAAAAGATAGGCGAAGAAGTTACTGAAGAGTTAGAGTACGAACCGGATAAATTGTTTGTCAATAAAATCATACGCCCCAAGTATGCAAAAGCTGGTGGCGAAGGCGTACTCATAGCACCCATGATTGAAAGGCCACTCCCAAAGCCATTGCCGGGCCAGGGTTACTGGCACAGGTAGTAATTGATAAATACATCGATCATTTACCCCTGTATCGCCAAATGGAACGCTTTAAAAGAGAAGGCGTGAACATAGCTTACAGTACACTAACTGATATGGTAAGCGGCACCTGTTTATTGATACTGCCATTATACGAATCGTTAAAGAAAAGGGTATTGTCCTGCCATTACCTGCATGCCGATGAAACACCCCTCAAAGTGCTGGATAAAGATAAAAAAGGCCAGGCACACCGGGGCTACTTTTGGGTATACCACAGCAGTATAGAAAAATTAGTATTGTTTGACTACCAGCCTGGCCGGGGCAGAGAAGGCCCCAAACAGATACTTCAAAATTTTACAGGCTTTTTGCAAACCGATGGCTACAGTGTGTACGACTTCTTTAAAGAAAAAGAAGACATCACCGTATTGCACTGCATGGCACATGCCCGCCGTATGTTTTATGAAGCACAGGCTAATGATGCTGAACGTGCCGCTTATGCGCTGGCGCAGTTTGCAAAGCTGTATGCCATAGAACGCACTATTAAAGAGCAACAGCTTACGCCTGAACAGGCCCTGCAGCTTCGACAGCAACAGGCCGCACCCATACTGTTGCACTTTGGCAAGTGGATGAAAGAACAGTATGTACAGACATTACCCAAAAGCACGATTGGAGCAGCATTAGGCTACAGCATAGAGCGATGGGATGAACTGAGTATTTATGCAACTGACAGCAAACTCAATATCGACAACAACCCCGTAGAAAACAGCATCCGGCCGGTAGCCATCGGCCGTAAAAATTATTTATTTGCAGGCTCCCATGAAGCAGCGGGGAGAAGTGCTGTATTGTATTCATTACTGGGCACCTTTAAACTCCATGGCGTAAATCCATTTATATGGCTTAGAGAAACACTACGCCGCATACCAACACACCCAATCAATAAAATAGAAGAACTGCTGCCACAAAATTTTAATCAAGGTAATAATACCTAACCGCAAAATTAAAATAAGCTACTGTTGTATTGCGGGTGTACTTGGCTGGTGGGATACTTACATACTCATAATCCACTCTTGCATCCTGACCTGGTTTCATCGCAACAGAGGGCTTTCCTTCTTCTATCAACTGCTTGGGGGATTCATCCATGCAAACCACTGGAAACTCAGCATTATATGGCTCTTTATACACATCTAATACTTTTTCCATGTTCGCTACAAACGCACTGTTTTTATCGGGAGGAATCACCCAGCCTTTCACTTTCCAAGGCTTAAGTTCATTTTTTTTAAAACAGTTCCTACCGTTACATGCGAGATGCTCTTCACATAATTCAATTCAACCATCTTATCTGCCAGTAAGCGCAGCGACCATTTAGAAAAACCCTTGGGTGGCTCACTGCAGCAAAGGGTTACTAACTTTGCCTCCATATCACCGTCTGCTTTTATATCATAAACCCGGGTAGTGGCTCTGCGTTCTAAAACAGCTTCCATTCCTTCTTCTATAAATTGTTTCTTCATCCTGTCAATTGTTCGCATCCCCACTTTTAATACTTTACTTATTTGTTCGTTGGTTACTTTATCTGAATAATCTCCTTCATCACAATTCAAAAGTATATAAGCCGCACGGAATGTTTGTGAAGTATGTGAACCCTTGTTTATGATTATCTGTAGTTCTTCTACTTCTGATTTGGTTAGTTTAACTGTATAACGAATTATCATTTGAAAAATGTTTTTCAAATGTACGATTAATGCGTCATATTACGTTTAACTTAACACTAGTAGTTTTTTTGTCATTTTAAGCGGCTTTTTTTTTCAGTTTGTGGGCAATTGCGATCCATCTAAATTCAGTGGTCACTTTTGCCTTTCCGCCAAAGCATAAATGTTTTAAAGCCCTTGTTCTGCTTTATGTTTCCGAAAATGGCTTTTACATCCTGTGCCCGCTGTTTACGATGCCTGATACAATCCTCACTAGTTAACAACTCCCGGGCTTTTTGTTTGTGTTTATTGAGCGCATGATTCACTACTATGCTCCTGTTTTTTTGATTTGTGATAGGCTCCATGCAACGGACATACATAGCAATTCTTGCCTGGTATTTTGTAAGTGTTTGTTCGAAGCCGTTAGCATTCTTCTTTGTAAAAGTAGCTGCCTTGTTTATGTGCTGACCCATGATACATACTTAAAAGTCCTGCGCTGATTAATTATTCACATTGGTTTTAAATGCCTACACCATATCGCTACTTTAAATACTGATTAGTTAAATATTTAAGCATTACTATTATAAGCAGCGTTCTTTATTAACACCGTGTCCATAACTATATGTGAAAAATTTTGTTAAATTATTTTACATTTATCTATCTATTCTATAACCAAAAGAAAA
>JAYWIB010000074.1:0-4978 GCA_043789265.1 Chitinophagaceae bacterium | reverse complement strand
TTTTTGGATTGGGAAATAATACAACCGTAACACAGCAAACTGATTATTACCTGGCAAGATATAAAACTGCCCAGGCGGAAATGATGTTTAGAAAAAGCAGTACGGGCGCTGTAAACATTTACGCAGGGCCCACTATTTTTCATTACTGGAACAGGGAAGAAAATAATGTAAACAGGGTGCTTGATAAACCTTCATTTATTGGTCTCGACTCTTCGGAAGTGTACACTCAAAAAACATATGCAGGCATAAAAGCCGGTATAGATATAAACAATCTCAACAATCTTCTTTTTCCTACACGGGGCATATTTTGGTCCAATTATGTAAGCTGGCAAAAGGGCATTAACAATTCATCCAATACACTTACAAAATTAGAAAGCGACATGACGGTGTATGCAAGCCTGAAAATGCCTGCGAGGGTAACGGGTGTGATAAAACTGGGCGGCGGAAAAATTTTTGCAGACTCGATACAGTTTTTTCAGGCGCTTACACTGGGCCAAAATAATAACCTGCGTGGTCTGCGAAAAAACCGCTTTGCAGGTGATGGTTACTTGTACGGCAGTCTGGAGTTCCGGATAAAATTGCTGGAAGGTAAATCCTATATTTTCCCGGGGCAGGCCGGCATCATTGTATTTAATGATGCAGGCCGTGTATGGCTTAAAGGCGAACGCAGCAGCAAGCTGCATTATGCCTATGGTGGGGGGATATACTTTGTACCATTTAATACTGCCATACTTTCTGCTACTATGGGCAAGTCAGATGACGGCACCATATTTAATATTTCAATCGGCACCCGGTTCAACCTTACTTTTTAAAAAAAATTGTATGAATAAATCCATTTTAAAATCAGCACAGCAACATATACAGGACTTGTACAGCAAAGATGATAAACACAATCTGCTGTATCATAATTACAACCATGCGGTAACGGTGGTGGATCGCATCAATGAGATAGCTGCACATTACGAGCTGAGCGAACAGGATACCATTGCCCTTAGTCTTGCAGGCTGGTTTCATGATGTGGGACATTTATACAGCATGCCTCCTGAACACGAAATGAAGAGTGAAGAAATAGCGAGAGAATGGATGCAGCAGCAGGGCGTGGATTCAGCCATTGCAAATGAAGTGGGGCAATTGATTGGGGCTACTAAAATGCCGGCAGAACCGCAAAATCTTACGCAGCGCATCATAAAAGATGCAGACACTTATAACCTGGGCACCAAAGAATTTAAAAAAACAGACAAGCTGCTGAAAGAAGAAATGCGCCTGCGCAATTTTACCACCAAGCTGGCCGCATGGAACCAGCATACACTTGAAATGCTGCAGGGGCATGAATTTTTTACAGACTACTGTAAAAATTTATTAACGGCAGGCAAAGAAAAAAATATGGCAAGGCTGAAATCAAAATCTGAGGACCAGAATTTTGAAAACACCGGTACCAATATGCTGCTGAATGAAAACGGTAATAAAAATAAAGAGGCATCGCGGCAAAACAGTTTTATTGCAAAAGGTATACAAACTATGCTGCGCCTTACTTCTGAAAATCATATGCAGCTAAGCGGCATGGCCGACAGTAAGGCCAACATACTCATCAGTGTAAATGCCATTATCATTTCATTGATATTATCTGTGCTTATCCGTAAGATAGAAGTGGACACCTACCTGATGATACCCACGTTTACTTTTTTAGCCACTTCTGTTACCACCATAGTGCTGGCTATTATTGCTACCAGGCCAAAAGTAACCAGGGGACAATTTAGCCGGGATGATGTAATGCATGGAAAAACCAATCTGCTTTTTTTTGGCAACTTTTATAAAACATCGCTGGACGAATATAAATGGGGCATGAGTATGATGATGAGAGATCCAAATTATTTGTATGGCGGACTGGTGGATGATATTTATTACCTCGGTGTGGTGCTTGGAAAAAAATACCGCCTGCTCAGCATAGCCTATTACATTTTTATGATTGGCATACTTATATCTGTTGTGGGATTTATCCTGGCCATTGTGCTTCACCAGCCGGCAGATGGCGCTGCCATACAACAGTCGAATGCTTCACCCTTTTAAATAAAACCGTATGTATAACAACAGAGACATAAGCTGGCTTTCATTCAATCACCGGGTGCTGATGGAGGCAGCAGATAAAAATGTACCGCTGCTGGAAAGGTTGCGGTTTTTATCCATCTTCTCCTCTAACCTCGATGAATTTTTTCGGGTACGCTTTCCGTTGATTTCGGTATATGCTAACCTGAATGACAGATTGCGTAAAAAAATTATTCCGCCGCCCGACAAGGAACTGGCTGCAAAAGTGCAGGTAATGGTGGATACACAGCTTGATCATTTTGGCCACATCATCCATGATGAATTAATTCCTGATCTGGAAAAAGAAAAAATAATTTTATATTATAACAAGGCAATACCCGCCATATTCACAGAGGAGCTGAGAGATTATTTTTATTCGAAGATTCTATCTTTTATACAGCCCGTTTTTATCCGCACATCGCTTTCAGCAGATTTTTTTCCGGAGAGTAACCGCCAGTATTTACTAATAACGCTGCAGCATGAAGGAGCAGAAATGCTTACCCACGCTTTTATAAATATACCTGCAGAAAAACTAGGAAGGTTTCACAGCTTACAGGATGCAGATGGATTTCAGCATGTGTTTTTTATTGACGATATCCTTCGGCAGAATCTGGGAATCATCTTCAGCAATCATATTGTTAAGTCATGCTACAGTTTTAAAATAACGAGGGATGCAGACCTGCACCTTGATGAAGAAAATGTAAAAGGAAGTCTGCTAGCCGAAATTGAAAAAAAATTAATAAAGAGAGAGAATGGATTACCCTCCCGGCTATTGTTCGAAAACGGGATGCCGCTTGCCATGCAGCACATGATGGCGGCCGCTTTCGGCCTTACCGAAAACCAGTTGTTTGAAGGCGGCCGCTATCACAATTTATTTGACCTTGCCAATATCCCTGTGCACCGCAGCGATTTGTGTTTTCCAAAATTGCAATCGCTGAAGCACAGGGAAATAAATGGATGCAGCGATGTATTCAGCAAAATAGACACGACAGATTTACTGTTTCACTTTCCTTACCAGTCGTACAATCCCGTACTTTCCTTTTTTAACCAGGCTGCCATAGATCCGGATGTGGAGTCTATCTACATCACTTTATACAGGGTGGCAGCCGATTCGTTTATTGCCAATGCACTGATAAGCGCTGCCAAAAATAAAAAAGAGGTTACCGTGTTTGTAGAACTGAAGGCAAGGTTTGATGAAGCCAATAATATCCGCTGGAGCAAAGCCATGAAAAAGGCCGGTGTAAAAATTTTATACAGCATACCGGGTATAAAAGTGCATTCGAAAATAGCATTGATAAAAAAGAAAAAAGAAGCAGGCGGAAAAAAATATGCATTTATAGGTACCGGAAATTTTAACGAAACCACGGCCCGTTTTTATACTGACCATGCACTGCTTACCAGCAATGCAGCGCTTACCAAAGATTTGGAAATACTTTTTTCTTCATTGAGCAAAGGAGAAAAACCTGAAAAAAAATCTGGAAATACATTTGAGCAACTGCTGGTATCTCAAAATAACATGACTGAAAGGTTTGAGCAGGAAATAAATCAGCAAATAAAAAATAAACGAAAAGGCTTGCCGGCATACGTCCGTTTAAAATTAAATAACCTGGAAGATGTGGAAATGATAGACCTGCTGTACAAAGCATCTGCCGCAGGCGTACCCGTTGATTTAATTGTACGCAGTGTATGCTGCATCATGCCCGGCAGGCAGGGCCTTAGCGAAAACATAAGGGCAAAGCGCATTGTAGACCGCTTTCTGGAACACAGCCGCATATTTATTTTTGGCAGTGGCGACCACAAAAAAGTATTCATCGGCTCTGCCGACTGGATGACGAGAAACCTGCGTAAAAGAGTGGAGGTAATAACGCCGGTGCTGGATAAAAACATTGCAGATGAACTGGAATATTATTTTGATACACAATGGAACGATACAGTAAAAGCAGATGACCTGAATGAATATGGTGAACCGGTAAAAAATATTACGCATAGTGATATTGCAGAAAGCAATGAAGGTTTAAATGGCAGTGAACTACATGTAGCAACCGAAAACGGATACACTAATGGAACATATCCGCAAGCAAATAAATCGGCACAAAATCAAATTTACTTTCACCTGAAAAACCAACAGCATGTTCAGCGTGAAGAAATACCTGGGTAAAATTACGCTGATAAAAATGTACCGCAATAAGTGGCTGCTGGCCGCAATGCTGGTGGGCATGGCAGCAGATTATTACATTAAGAACCGCTGGTTTATTTATAGCCTTCCCTTAAAAAACAATCCTGCATCAGGCCTGGTGGCCGAAGGACTATTTTCTATTATAACTGTGGTGCTGAATGCACTGTTGATATTTTTTATCTTTTACCTGGTGCCTAAATTAAGAGAATTTAAATGGCCTGTTACCGCCAAAATTGCTAAGGGCTTTTTTTGTTTATTAATAATAAGCATACTGCAGGTGCTCAGTTATTTACTGCTGCTGGCAATAACCTCCGCAATACCCACTGCAGAAATATTCAGCAATGCCTGGTATTACATGCGTACAGCCTGGCTGCAGGATGCCATCATGCTGAAAACCCTAACCATCATTTGTATCCAGCTAAGTTACCAGATTGGAAAAAAATATACACCAGGCTTTTTTCTGGATATGACGCTGGGTAAATACAGCATACCCCGTACTGAAAAGCGCATCATTATGTTTATTGATTTAAAAGACAGTACGCCTATTTCTGAAAAGCTCGGTCACCATAAATATTTTTTATTCATCCGTGATTTTGTGTACCAGGTATCCAGTGCTGCATTGGTAAATGGAGGCGACATTTATCAGTATGTGGGTGATGAAGTAATTGTAACATGGCCGCAGCGAAAAGAAAATAACAACAAGTGCATACAAACATTGAT
>JAYWIB010000073.1:0-4979 GCA_043789265.1 Chitinophagaceae bacterium | reverse complement strand
GAAAATTAAAGGAATATGATATTGAGGATTTGTAGTGAATGGTGAGTGGTGAGTGGGCAATGGTCAATGATCAATTTTCAATTTTCAATTTTCAATTTTCATTGTTCAATGGGCAATAGTCAATAGCAATAAGAAAGCACAAACATAATTATGCAGGTAACTCAAAAATATAACAGCATTTTTCTTTGCTGGATTTTATGCATTTTATTTACCGGCATTTTTAGTGGAGCCACCTGCAAATATTCTTTTAAAGATGTGGGTGCCATTCCGCAGGAAGTAAAAACTTTCCGGGTAAATTATTTGGAGAATAAAGCACGCTATGTAAATCCGCAGATAAGTCCGCAGCTTACAGAAAAACTAAAGCAAAAAATAATCGGCAACACCAGGCTGCGCCAGACAAACGATGACGAGGCGCATTATGATATCAGCGGTTACGTATCTGATTATTCATTAAGCACCACAGGTATTACCGGCAATCAATCCAGCACCAACAGGCTTTCCATTTCATTTCATTTAGTTTTTAAAAACAGGCTGGATGATAAAAAAAGTTTTGAAACTGACCTGCTGAACACCTTTGATTTTGGTTCAGAAAAAACATTGGCACAGGCAGAATCAGAACTGAATGATGAAATAATTAAAAACATTGTAGATGCAGTATTCAATAAAATATTTTCTAACTGGTAGTAAATATTTTTTACTTTAACCAATTGTAGTTGTTACTTAACGCATTGCCTTAACATGGAAAAAATAAGTTTGCTTTACCATCAGCTTTTCAGCAAAGATTTATCTGATAAAGATGCCGCCGGCTTTTTAGGGGATATCGTTAATGAACATCCATACTTTGCTCCGGCACAATTTTTTCTCTTGCAAATAACACCCGCCGCTGCGCCGGACTTTCAAAGACAATTATCAAAAGCAGCATTGCATTTCAACAACAACTACTGGCTTAATTATTTACTGTACGAAACAGATGAACCCGATCAGCCGGACGAATTTTTAACAGCGCCTGAGGCTACAAATGAAAGCGCAGAAGAGCAGCCATTCATAACAGCTGGTGAAATGGTAACTGAAACACCAATGCCGGTATTTGAGCAGGAAGAAAAAATGGAAATCATACCCGAAACATATACCACTTCTTACAGCGAACAGCCTGCAGCTTCTTTTACAGAAACTTCTACAGAAACCGCAGCCGCCACAGCCGAAGAAGCATTCGTAAATGAAACAGAGCTACCGCCGCTGGCAGCACAGGAGCAGCCTGATGCACAACCATTGAATATACAACTGGCACTGTCTGATACAAAGGAAGACAGCATTGCATTTGAACCGCTGCACACCACTGATTATTTTGCAAGTGTCGGCATTAAGTTAAGTGAAGAAGTAAAGCCGGCAGATAAACTTGGGCACCAGTTAAAGAGTTTTACTGAATGGCTGAAGACGATGAAAAAAATTCATGCAAAAGATGAGGAAGCAGTAATAAAAGAGCAAACAGAAACTGACATAAGGCAGCTTGCTGAAAAATCAAATGTAAATGGCGATGTGGTTACAGAAGCGATGGCTGATGTGCTGATACAGCAGGGAAGAAAAGAAAAAGCAGTACAGATGCTGGAAAAATTAAGTTTGCTCAATCCCGTCAAAAGCGTTTTCTTTGCAGCCAAAATAAAAAATTTAAAAGAACAGTAGTATGTTAATTTTATTCGCAATATTGGTAATCGTTGCTTCGGTAATACTTGGCTTAATTGTACTGGTGCAGAATCCAAAAGGTGGTGGCTTATCAGGTACGTTTGGCGGTGTGGGCAACCAGTTGATGGGTGTAAAACAAACTACAGATGTATTGGAAAAAGGTACCTGGATATTTGCAGGCGTGGTAGGTGTGTTGTGTATGTTGTCGCCCATTTTTATTCCAAAAAATTCGGGCGGTTCATCTAAAAATGATGACCTTATAAACAGGGCGCCAAGCAGTGCACCTGCCAGGCAAAATACAACTGTTCCTTTACCTGGTGCTGCCACTACTGACAGTCCGGCTAAACCATAAAATATTTTTACAAAAGTTTCCAAGCCCTGCCTCTAAATGGCAGGGTTTTTATTTTACTTTTATTACTTATTAAAAAGACTGGTTATTACGTATGTCTGTAAAAAAAATTATCCGTATCATACTGTTAACAGTTGCACTAACTGCTGCATATACTGCCTGGCTGCTCTTCGGCAGCAGCACGCATTTTGATGAAGACAAAAAAAGTTTTTACATAAACACGGGCAGTACTTTTAACACTGTGCTGGCAGACCTAACGCAACAAGGTTTTGTAAAAAATACCTTTACATTCCGCACGGTTGCACGGCTTACCAAATACGATCAAAAAGTAAAACCAGGTAAATATGTTTTTGAAAAGGGATCAAGTGTGTATCATTTTATAAAGCGGCTGCAGTCAGGTGTACAAACACCGGTAAATTTTGTAATAACAAAATTGCGTACTAAAGAAGATTTGGCGAGGAGGATAGCCACAAATTTTGAATGCGATTCGCTTGCTGTAATGCGGTTACTTAATAACAATGATTCGCTTGCGGCATTTTCGCTGGATACCAATACAGTGATGACTGCCATTATACCTAACACCTACAGTATTTTATGGACAACACCTGCTGCCAGAATTTTAAAAAAACTATACAATGAGCAGCAAAAATTCTGGAATGAAACAAGAAAGGCGAAGGCAAAAAAACTGCAGCTTACTCCGGCCCAGGTATACACACTTGCAAGCATTGTAGAAGAAGAAACCAATATGCCTGAAGACAAAGGAAAAATTGCCAGCGTATATATCAACAGGATAAAAACAGGTATGAAACTGGCGGCAGACCCCACGGTAAAATTTGCAATGAAAGATTTTGGTTTAAAAAGAATATATCACAAACATCTTTTGTATCCGTCGCCCTACAACACTTACCAGGTGCAGGGTTTGCCGCCAGGCCCCATCTGCACGCCATTGCCCAAAACAATTGATGCTGTACTGGATGCACCTGACACTGATTACTTATTTTTTGTGGCAAAGGCAGACTTCAGGGGTTACTCAAATTTTGCTGCCACCTATGCTGAACACCAGAAATATGCAAAAGAATACCAGGACGCACTGAACATACTTATGAAAGAAAAAGAATTAAAATAATAAGGCAGCTTATTTAAATAAAACAGCATTTTGACAAAATTAGAACGCATCATAGTAACCTCTGCACCGGTTTCATTTGTAATAAGAAAGTCTAAACAACTTTATCTGCCAGGGTTTGAAGGCGTGCCGCTTTTTGATGTAGTCAGTTTTTTTCAAAAACAGGTGCAGGCTACCGGCCTTACAGAAAGAGCTTCTGCCATTGCCTACAATTTTATAATGGCCATACCGCCCTCGTTTTTATTTTTATTTACACTGATACCTCACCTTCCATTTATAAAAAAAACGAGTATAAAAAAAGAACTGCATGCGCTGATAACGGATGTGATACCGGCAAAGGTGCACAACGCCAACCTGATAAAATTTGTAGATTCATTTATTGATGATTCCAAAATAGGTTTACTTTCTTTCGGTTTATTGCTTGCGTTATTTTTTGCGTCCAATGCGATGATGGGGTTGATGCGTTCCTTCAATAAAAATTACATCGGCTTTGCACGCCGCAAAGATTTGCATACCCGGTGGATGGCCATCAAACTAACTTCTATCCTCTTTTTATTGTTACTCGGTTTTCTTATCATGCTGATAAGCCAGAGCGCTGTATTGAAATGGGCAGGTGTTAAAAGTGGAATATTAAGAGAGATAATTTATTATGTACGATGGATATTTATTGTGGCGCTAATTTATTACTCCATTGCTTTTATTTATAAATATGCACCTGCGGTGGAAAAAAAATGGAAGCTGCGATCGCCGGGCACCATGCTGGCCACCTTTTTAAGCATACTGGCCACACTGGGCTTTTCTTACTTTGTAAATAATTTTGGCAGGTACAATGCGCTGTATGGTTCTATCGGCACCATCATAGTTTTTATGGCCGTAATTTATATCAACTCACTTGTGCTGATAATTGGATTCGAATTGAATGTAAGTATCAAGTCGCTGAAAATTATTGCAGAAAACCGCAAAGCAGAAGAGAAGCTGAAAGCCGCACCCCCGGCATGATTGCGAAGGCAGCACCTGATTTCATCATAAATAGCTTTGGCTGCTATATCATTTCAGGGTAAATTTGCCAGCGTTAAAAATACCGGTATCACCGGTGTCCCAAAAAAATAAATAAAAAAAATTATGGTATACGATGTAATTGTTTTGGGCAGCGGCCCCGGCGGATATCCTGCAGCAATAAGGGCAAGCCAGTTAGGTAAAAAAACTGCAATAGTTGAAAAAGAAAGTTTGGGTGGTGTATGCCTTAACTGGGGCTGTATCCCCACTAAAGCTTTGCTTAAAAGTGCACAGGTGTATGAATATGCCAAGCACGCTGCCGACTATGGCATTACCATCAATAATCCCACACACGATTTTGGCGGTGTCATTAAACGCAGCCGTGGTGTAGCTGATAAAATGAGCAAGGGCGTGCAGTTCCTGATGAAAAAAAATAAGATTGATGTAGTAATGGGCAATGGAAAATTATTAACGCCCGGCAAGCTGGAAGTAACAGCAGCAGATGGCAGCAAACAAATACTGGAAGCAAAAAATATTATCATTGCCACCGGTGGCCGTGCAAGAGAATTGCCCACCATGCCCATTGATGGAAAAAAAATTGTGGGTTACAGGGAAGCAATGGTTTTACCAGGTCAGCCGGCATCTATGATTATATGCGGCAGCGGCGCTATCGGTTCTGAGTTTGCTTATTTCTACAACAGTATGGGTACAAAGGTTACCATCGTGGAGTTTATGCCGAGGATAGTACCGGTAGAAGATGAAGACATCAGCAGGGAACTGGAAAAACAATATAAAAAACAAGGCATTGCCGTAATGACAAGCAGTGAAGTA
>JAYWIB010000072.1:0-4987 GCA_043789265.1 Chitinophagaceae bacterium | reverse complement strand
TCGCTTACTAATCCAATGAAGGAATTCAATTCATCAATGGTACCGTAGCTTTCAATGCGTAAATGACTTTTAGGAACTTTGGTGCCGCCGATTAAACTTGTTTTACCGAGGTCACCGGTTTTGGTATAAATTTTTAAAGCCATTGAATTTGCAGTATTATTCTGGTATGTGCAACAAAGAAAGGATAAAATTGTTGGGGGAGCAATGGTATGTTATGCAGGCATCGCAATGGTGCTGGGGCTACTGTTTATTTTATCCGTTTCCACTACACCATCTTTTAGCCGGATTACACGGTGTGCAAAATGCGAAATATCTTCTTCATGCGTAACTAGAATAACCGTATTGCCATCTTCATGAATTTTGCCGAGTATGTCCATTATTTCGTAAGAAGTTTTTGAATCGAGGTTCCCTGTAGGTTCATCAGCCAGTATAATAGAAGGATTGTTTATTAAAGCTCTTGCGATGGCTACCCGCTGGCATTGGCCACCGCTCAGTTCGTTTGGTTTGTGTGTACCCCTGTCTTCAAGCTTTACTTTTGACAGCACTTCCATCGCCCTTTCAGTTCTTTCTTTTTTATTTACACCACTATATATCAGCGGCAGCGCTACATTTTCGGCGGCAGTAAGGCGGGGTAGTAAATTAAATTGCTGAAATACAAAACCAATTTCTTTGTTTCTTACTTCTGCCAAATCATTGTCGGGCATACCGCTTACGTCTTTACTATTTAAAATATACTTTCCTGTTGTAGTCGAATCGAGGCAGCCCAGTATGTTCATGAGTGTAGACTTTCCGGAACCGCTTGGCCCCATCAATGCCACATATTCATTTTTAAAAATATCCAGGTTTATTCCTTTTAGTACCTGCAGTTCCTGCTTTCCTAAAAAGTAACTTTTGCAGATGTTTTCTAAATGAATGATGCCTTGCATGGAGCGGTGTTGTTTTTTATTTGTAAAACTTGCAAAATTTAAATTGCATGTGCACTTTATTTACTGATTACTTTGGGTACTTTAAAAAATGTGCCGTCGTGCAACGGCGCATTTTTTAAACCTTCGCTGGTAGCTATGCTTCCACTCACAATATCTTCTCTCAGTACGTTTATATTATCGCTCATATGGAGCAAGGGATCTACACCGGTGGTATCCAGTTCATTCAGCTTTTCTACAAACTGAATCATACGCTGCAAGTCTGCTTTAATAGATTGCTTTTGTTCATCATCAAATGAGAGGCGTGCCAGGTGGGCCAGCTTATCTACAAGTGTGTCATTTACTTCCATCAAACAAAAATAAAGCATTGGCTGCACAACAAGGTGGGATTGGGATAAATGGTGAAGAGATGCAAAAGATTTACAGCAATAAAAGCGCACTCAAAAAACAACTGGAGCCAAACTGAAACTAAAAACTCTTTTATATCTTCGCCCACTTATGCACAGCAAGAAAGAGATAGTAATGAGCGGTATCAGGCCCACAGGTTTTTTACACCTGGGAAATTATTTTGGCGCCATCCGCAATTATGTAAAAATGCAGGATGAGTTTGAATGTTTTTTTATGGTGGCAGATCTTCATTCGCTTACCACGCATCCCGATACCAATACACTTAAAGAAAATGTACACCGGGTACTGGCAGAAAATATTGCCTGCGGACTTGACCCTGATAAAGTGGCTTTGTATTGCCAAAGCCATGTGCATGAAACAGCAGAGCTGTACCTTTATCTGAATATGCTGGCTTATAAAGGAGAGCTTGAAAAAACAGTTACGTTTAAAGAAAAAGCAAGGCAGCATCCAGATAATATAAATGCTGGATTGCTTACTTACCCTGTACTGCAAACAGCAGATATTATTCTTCACCGGGCAAAATATGTACCCGTGGGTAAAGACCAGGAACAGCACCTGGAGATGGCCAGGAATTTTGTAAATCGCTTCAATCACCGCTATGGCGCTGTGTTTCCGGAGCCACATGCTTTTAATTACAATGATGAGCTGGTAAAGGTGCCAAGCCTGGATGGCACAGGAAAAATGAGCAAAAGCCAAAATCAATTTGCCACGCTGTTCCTTGCTGATGAGGATGATGTAATACGCAGGAAAGTGATGAAAGCAAAAACAGACGGCGGGCCTACAGTGGAAAATTTCCCCAAGCCGGATTACATTGAAAATATTTTTGGACTGATGAAACTGGTAAGTACTGCAGAGGTACTGGATAAATTTAAAACAGATTACAATGCCTGCACCATTCGCTATGGCGATATGAAAAAACAACTGGCAGAAGATATGGTAAATTTTATTTCACCCATCCGCAGCCGGGTAAATGCCATACTGGAGGATAAAAAATATTTAGCAGCGACAATGGAAAAAGGAGCAGATAAAGCAAGGACCAGCGCCAAAGCCACCATGAGCATTGTACGGCATGCCATGAACATTGATTATTAAAACAGAAATTAAATCCGGCGATAATATTATAAAGATTCCATACATTCATTTATTGAAAAAATCCATTTTACTTATTCTAAAAAATCCGCTGGAGGTACTGGCATGGCAAAATCAAGAAAACCAAAACACATCGCAATCGCTGGCAATATTGGAGCAGGAAAAACCACGCTTACAGAATTACTAAGCAAACATTATAAATGGATTCCGCAATTTGAGGATGTAGATCACAATCCATACCTCAATGATTTTTACGAAGACATGCCCCGCTGGAGTTTTAACCTGCAGATATTTTTTTTAAACAGCAGGCTGAACCAGTTACTGGAAATACACCGTGGCACCGAGACGGTGATACAGGACCGCACCATTTATGAGGATGCCAATATTTTTGCTCCTAATCTGCACGACATGGGATTGATGGGCAAGCGGGATTTTGACAACTACTATAAATTTTTTGAAACACTTAAAACAATGGTGCAGCCGCCGGATTTGCTCATTTATCTGAGAGCATCGGTGCCTACGCTGGTGGCGCAAATCCAGAAGAGGGGAAGGGAATATGAAGAAAATATCCGGCTCGATTATTTAAAAAAACTAAATGATTATTACAATTCTTTTATTGAAAATTATAAAGAAGGGCCATTGCTGATTATAGACGCAGATACCAATAAGTTTGCAGAGAAGGAAGAACACCTGGGGCAGGTAATTGGCAAAATAGATGCGATGCTGTTTGGATTATTTTAAAGAAATATTTTGTACCCATTCAAAAATGCTATCAGTCTATCAACTGATTTTTCATAGCATAAAATACCAGGCCCACTGAATTTTTTACACCAAATCTTTCCATAAGCCTGTCTTTGATGGCTTCTACAGTTCTGGAGCTGATATCCATTTTCAGGGCAATTTCTGAAGCCGTAAATTCCATACACACTAATTTCAACACCTCTTTTTCTCTGTCGCTCACCACCAATTCTGTGGTAAGTGTGGGAGCAAATTTTTGCCTGCTGTAACTCTTTTTTATCAGTACTTTATTTACAAATGAATTCAGGTAAAAACCGTTGGTCATTACATCTATTATGGCTTTTTTTATTTCGGCGGGTTCAGTACTCTTCAGCAGATAGCCTGCCGCACCACAATCCATCAGGTGACCTACAAAGCGTTCATCTTCGTACATGGTAAGAATAATAACCCTGATATGCGGATAATCTTTGGTAATTTGTTTGGTGGTGTCAATGCCATCTTTCACCGGCATTTTTAAATCGCATAAAATAACATCGGGGGCTGATTCAGGTATTTTTGCAAGCAAATCCTCACCATTGTCAGCTTCCATTACAAATTTGATATTCGTGTAAGAACGCATGGAGAGAATTACACCTTTCCTGAATATCTGGTGATCATCAGCGATGGCTACTTTTATATTTTCCATTGAAGTGGGATGCTGCAAAATTAAGGGAAAGGTTGGTTTAATGCTGGGGTGAATAATTTTGTTTAGTTAGAACTGTAATTGATATTGGTTTAAAAATTAAATATACATTCTTTTGCCGATAACAGTAAAATTACGATAGCAAAAATACTTGCCATGCTGCTTGATCTTACAGGTAAATGTTTGTATTTGGTGCATAGTAATTTCAACGCTTTTTATCTGGGAAAATTATAACTGTGCAAAACAAAACCGATTACAGTATAGCATCCTTTGGTATTTCGAGTGTTACTTTATAATAGGTATGGCTGGGGTCAATTTCAAAAAAGATACGTCCGTTTAAGACCTTTATACGGCTGGCGATATTTTTTAAACCAAGGCCTGTAGAAATATGATTTAATTTATCAAAATCAGCCTGAACAATTCCCTTTCCATCGTGGTGCAGCCGGAAGTAGCTGTGGGTGGTATTGGCGTTTTGAGTAAGATGGATAAAGCCGGCACCGCTGTGCTTTATTATGTTATTTATAAGTTCCTGTACTATTCTAAAAATAAGCAGTTCCTGATCCAGCTTTAGCCGGGTGCGGTAGTCGTGAAAACGTACGCTGGCATTGAGTGTTCCGCTCCCATTTATTTTTTGAAACAGGTCGCCCATTGCACTTTCAAGCCCAAAATTTTTGAGTGTCGGCGGCATCATACTATGGCTGATGTTGCGTATCAGTTGTATGGCATCATCAATAATTTGCTTGGCGCTAAAAATAGACTGGAGTTGTGCCGCAGGCTCCTGGTTTATCATATTCTCATTTAGGTACAGCCTTGCAGTAGCCAGCAGCGGGCCTACATCATCATGAAGATCAGCCGCAATTCTGTTGCGTTCTTCCTCCTGAAATTTGATGGAGGCGTTCAGCAATACCTGCTGCTTCTCATCTTCCAGTTTTTTCAATTCAGCATTAAAGCGGGTTACTTTCCGTTGGTGAAAAATTACAAAGAAAACTATGCCCAGGGTAAGGCTTACCATGGCCAGGGTGCCAAAGAGCATAATGTAGTTGAACCCTGACGGGGTGCCTGCAGCTGCCTGTAAAAATATCATTGCCGGTTAGTGGTTATTTTGATTTGGTAATGGGTTAAAGGTACCTAAGTCAACATCAATGGG
>JAYWIB010000071.1:0-4995 GCA_043789265.1 Chitinophagaceae bacterium | reverse complement strand
TTTAATTTTTGTATAAAATCTTTTCCGTTATCTGCCTCAAACAATACGGTATGCCCCAGCGACTGCAGTACAGATGCAAGTCCGCTGCGAAGCAATATGTGGTCGTCTGTTAAAACAATTTTTGCCATACTTTTTTTTATAAAAAATTTCTGCCACTAATATTATTCCGGCATGCATGCAGCCAGCTCCACCTGTATGCATGTACCCTGTCCATTGCCGGAGCGTACTGTAAATTTTCCACCAATAAGCGCTGCCCTGTTTTGCATACTGCGCAGGCCGATTCCTTTTTGTACGGCCTGCAAAGCAAGCGTGTCAAACCCATTGCCACTGTCGCATACCGAAAGTATAAAGCTGTACGGCAGGTATTCCATTTCCACCCAAAGCTCCGGCGACTGCGAATGCTTTTCTGCATTGTGCAGGGCTTCCTGCACAATGCGGAAAAGTACCATTTCTTTTTGGCTGTTGATAGCAAAGGGTTCCCCTTTTATTACCAGCCTGGTTATAAACTCTCCTGTATTTTTTAAAATATTCAGTTCACTTTGTATAGCTTCCTGCAGGCCAATATCGTTTATTTTGTCGCCATGCAGGGTGCGGCTTAGGTTGCGCAAATCGTTGATGGCCTTGGTTACCAGGCTCTTGGTTTCATCCAGCTTTAGCTGCATGGCAGGCTGTGTGTCTGCCGGAAAAGTATTCAGGTGCAGTTTGGCCAGGCTGAGTATCTGCCCCACATTGTCATGTATTTCTTCTGAAATATTTTTAAGCGTTTGTTCCTGTATTTCTATTTGAGTTTGGAGGAGTTCTTGTTGAAATTGTGTTTTCATAAGTTTCTTTTCGCTTTGAAACGAAATTGATCGCTTTTGGTACTTAATAATGAAACTGAAAATAAAAAGTACTATAACAAAAGAAAAAAGAGTTGCCCCTATTATTATTGTTATTCTAAAATCCATTTCCTTTTTATAAATGTTATTGAATACAAAAGACATCCCGCTGTTAAAAATAAATTATGCAACATCCACAGTGTACCTACATTTTTTTCAGATACAACTGACAGATAATGATAGCTTATAAAGATAAAAAAGCAACTTCCAAAGTAAACCAATGTGCCTGCGCCCATCCAAAACTCTTTAAGTTCAAAGAGGTTATTTGACGGCAATTTGTCAATAATATCATGGAAACCTAAAAGGCAGTAAATAACAATTATAAGCCCCCCCAACGCATAAGAATAACTATTGAATGAAGAAAGAGGCTGGATAAACAACAAATTAATGATTGAAAAAAATATAAACCCAATAAAAGAAATAAGCATAAGTCTTTTCCTTTTTTTAGGTTTGAATAATCTGTAAAAATACAAAGTAAATAAAATTTGGATTAAGGTACAATTGATGTGATATAACCAGTGATTGTTTACATCAATATCCTGAAGATAGTTTGCCCACTTATTTAATACTATTTGTATAAATAAAAAACTAATAAGGGTAAGATCAATAAAAATTGGCCTTACCCTTTTCACTGTAAATGTTAAACCGGCAAATAAAATAACAGTTAATGGTGCGTACACATCCAGGTACACCCATATGGTAGCCCAGTTATTCATTTATATAACAACCAGCCTCATTTACAGCTAAAGTTTGACATTTTGGTGGATAAGGACAACCCGCTGTTTGAAGACTCAAATTTTGAATCAGAATATCCCCGTCTTTACCAGCCCTGCCATCGTCTGTATTTGAAAGTAGCGGAAAGGCATATACAACTGCCTCCCCATCTCCATCATGGCCGGGTGTAAAAACAAATCCTTTCACTTTCATCGAGCTGATTTGAGTTTGTTCAAACTGATCTAACAAGGCTTTCAGTTTTGGAACTGAAAAATAATACTGGTTTGTGTGGTTCATAACATTAAAATTTAAGGTTTATTAAATAATTGTTTACGGTGCTAAATTCTATAATCTATCTTTCTTTCTCCTTCGTTTTTTCACCCAAAGTTCCTGTTGTTTTCACTCTTTCTTTTTGGGTTAATACATCATTGTCCAGCATAATTTAATTGGCAATTTTTGTAAAAGCTTAGAGGTACTGGTGGTAAACCAGCAGTTCTTATAAAGATAATAGCGGAAACAATAATAAACCAAAGCAAAATTTTACAAAAGCTCCGAAGCTTGAAAATAATAATAGAAATGACAATTTAAAAAAATCTGGTTTATCCTGTCTCCTGAATAAATAAAGAGACTGCCTATAAATGGAGGTTTCTAAGATTAGCATTATGGAAGAATAAAAAATAAAAAAATAAAAACCGGTAAGCCGAAAACGGGATTAAAGAGTAGGCAAAAAAACTCTCATAAAATGAAAAGCACAGAGTATAGTGAAATCGAAAAAGAAATGCTCAATTTCGACTTCAAATCAATCGAACCTCATGTTGCACATGCCAAAGCAGCATTAAGTACAAGAGGCGAAGGCCTTTCAGGCGGTCTTGACAAACTTTGCGAAGTATGGAAAAAAATTGGAAAGTTTATAAAGCTACTTGAAAAGGTGCCGGTAATAGGTAAATATGTTTCAATCCTTGCAGAAATTTTAGACTCCATTTGCCCGGCTTAATTTGCTCGGCATTTGCAATTTTATACAAAAGTTTATGCCTCCCCAAAGGCGTAAACTTTTAAAAAGTAATGAAACACCAAACTAACATATAGACTGGTTACTTTTTTTATCATCAGGTTATTGATAATTGCATTTTTTGCTGTGCTGCTTTTGGAGATAATAAAAAATAATTGATGGGGCTGAAGAAAAGGAAAGAAGAAACCATTTTTGACAAATTTTTTTAAGGTACTTTTTGTGCTTTAGGGATGATGACAACTTAAAAATACTGCTTTGAAGATATTACTTTCAAAATTATTTTTAGAAAATAAGCATCAATAAGAGTCCATAATCTATATAAAATAGCATTATCCCTTTATAGCTGTTAAAATTAATAATACAAAAAGTCTATAGGAAGTAGAAAGACAGATAACTTAAAGAGTAATATTTACTTCTATTGAATCAAAATTAAGAACCATTTTTTATTATCGACTAAAAACAAAAATCATGAAATATTTTCTGATAATTTTTACGATCTTTTTTTTGAATAAAAATTTGCATGCGCAAAATTTAATTTTTAAATGCGATGAAAAAATGTTCGCCGGAGAAAATGAAATCTTATTAATTGTAAAAGAAGGAACAAAGGACACATCTATTCGATTGGAGCTAAAAATTGAAAATACGGATAAAGAAGTAACTGTAATGGTTAATGATTTCAAAAGAAATACAGCAACATTTGCAGATGATTACTATTATACTATACCGAATATTTTGCCTGCGGCATTAGTCTTTAACCAAGATAGTAATATGCAACAAGTTATTATTTTAACCATAAAAAATGATGCAATTACCGAACAGACTGAATATGCTGAACTGCATTTCAAATGGCGAAGCCTTACTGAAAAGGATAAAGAGTATCATAAGGTTTTAAAGCTTAAAATTATTGATATCAGCAAAAAAATTCATAACAGCGAAAAAAAAGATACAGAAAAAAGACATACGGATGTAAGCAATATAAATAAAATGGAACTAAGTCAGTTTACTGATTTTATTGGCTTTGACAATGATAAACCTAACGGGCGTTTACAGCAGGAGTTTAGATTTAAATGGGCAATTGCCAAAACATGGCACGGGAGAAAAGATGGATGGCAATATCAATTTTTACGGTCGGTGCTTTTGCCGGATATTCTTATTAACCGAATAGATAAAAGCCAGAAAGAAGAAACATATAATTATCCGGCTTATCTGCGCAAGTCTGCTAACCCTGATAGCTCAGCACCAAAATTTACAACAATGGATATTTATAAATATTCAAATTTTCAAATTGGAATGAGGGCAATATTTTTGGCATTAAAAAAAGATAATTTCAGATTTCATATACAAGGAGGTATAAAATTAATCCGTAACAAGCCATTTGCAGACACAAGCACTGTGCAAGGTGGAAAAACTGATTCAGCCATCTTTAGACCTACTTATTCAGTTGCCTATACTGCTGAAGTATATGGTAAAACAACATTAAGCGAAGAGGGTGCATTAAATATGGAATTTAATGCAGGCATAATGTGGCTACATCTCAAAGACAGTTATTACCGCCAGTATGATGCTGCCGTTATTGATCCTTATAATAAGGCTACAGTTCTTTTACCAGTAAGTTATCCATCAAAACATGTAAGGCCTATTTATATGTTTTCAGTGAGGTTAACAAAAGAATTAAGCAAAGAAAAAGACCATTATATTTATTTCAGATGCAACTATATGTATCAAAAAGGAAAATATAATACAGTTGAAAAACGAATCACAAATACTGGAATAATTACTTATAAGACCAATCCGGAACCCGTAAAATTCTACAACCATTTTATGCAATTGCAATTGGGATTTTCTCTTGATTTAAAAGATTTATTCCAAAAAAAGCCTGCTGAAAAAAAATCAGTTGATACTAAAATTGCGGACTCAGCAGGATAAATAAGAGCAAGACTATTTTTTCAAAAACGGAAGATTCTAAAACTTCCGTTTTCTTTATTAAGATCACCTGAGTAATTTTATAAAGCCGCACTTCCAAAGTTTTGGAAACATCTGAAGTCAGATATATCAAAATACAATGGCTGATTACCGCTAAGGCCGCAAGAAAATAACTCCTCTTCTCTGTAAATCTCCCCACTTTTTCAAACCCGCTTTCTCCACGTATATTTGCAGCCGCATAAAAAAGCTACATAGCAGCACAAACCTGAAGTAACTTCACGATTACATCGGGATTAAGCACAATGCTTAACCAGGGATTTACTGCTGGTAACATTCAACTTTAAACTTTCAATTTTAAACTTTATACTTTATCATGTATCGTTCTCATACCTGCGGCGAACTTAGGCTGGCCGATGTAAATAAAGAAATAACGCTTAGCGGCTGGGTGCAGACGGTGCGTAAGTTTGGCAG
>JAYWIB010000070.1:0-5032 GCA_043789265.1 Chitinophagaceae bacterium | reverse complement strand
AAAGGAGCCCCATGAAAAAACTTCCAAACAAAGGTCTACCGTAATTGAGTCCAATGCAAACACACGGCCTTTAAGATTTACTTCTAACTGATTATCGCACTTGTACATTTTTTTGGCTTGCTCAATTAATTTCAGCGCATAGTCCTGATAAATTCTCCAATCTCTACCTTCATTTGCACGAGATAAAGTTGATTTATTAATGGCCTTTCCAATGCCTAGATGATAAAGCTTGTCGGAATTCAGCTTCAGGCAAAGAAGCGCATCACTGATGCTTTGACGATGGGTTAATTGACAAAAAAAGCATGCAAAGAAATTGTTTCCAACAAGTAAAGTCTTTTGCTTTGTAGATGCCGTTGTAACGGTTAACGCAAACTTTGAAAAGATCCTGGGAAGCAAAATCTATTATTTGTGTAAAAGCCATACGTCCTTTGTTCACTCTCAATGGTTTGTACAAAGAACGAACAGAATTATCTTCAAATCAACGCCGTCTTAAAAACGGCGCAAACATAGAATTGTCAAGTGTTTCAAAGAACTATTTTACAAAACAACGCCACGCTAATGAAATCTTAATTCATATATAGCAGTAATCTTTTCAATATGCAGATAAAAAAACCGTTCAGTTACGAACGGCGTTTTTTAAATGAGTTATTTTAAATTATGCTTTTCTTGCAGCTACTGCAGCAGGCTGTATAATTTGTTTTGTATCACTGCTGATAAGTTCTGCTTCTCCCAATGGTTTGTCTTTAGCAAAATCTACCAGGATGGGCGCTGCCACAAATATAGAGGAGTATGTACCGGTAACCACACCAATCAGCATGGCAAAGGCAAAGCCTCTTGTAACCTCACCGCCAAAAATAAACAGGATAAGAATGGTGAGGAACACAGTTAATGACGTCATGATGGTACGGCTGAGCGTATCGTTAATGGCACGGTTGATAATGTTTCCTTTATCGCTTGCCTTACTGCCTTTGCTGTACTCCCGGATACGGTCAAATACAATTACCGTATCATTCATACTAAAACCAATTACAGTAAGTACGGCAGCAATAAAATGCTGATCAATCTCCAGCGGAAATGGCACCACGTTTTTAAGAAACGAAAACACGGCCAGCGTTACAAACACGTCATGCAGCAAGGCAACAATAGTACCCAAAGAATATCTCCAGTCACGAAAGCGGATGAAAATATAAATGAAAATAATTACGATGGAAAAGATGGTAGCTTTAATGGCACCCTTCTTTAAATCTTCTGAAATGGTGGGCTGCACTGTTTGCGAACTCTGAATATTATTTTTTGCAAACTGCTCATACGATATACCGGGCAATACTTTTTTTAAGCCCTGGTAAAGTTTCTGCTGCACCAGTTCGTCGGCATTGTCCACACCCTTTTTATAAGAAGTGGTAATGTTCAGGTGGCGGTTGTCACCCACTGTTTTAATTACAGGAAAATCTCCTTCAAATGCATTTTTAAGATCGTCTCTTACCACATCATTGGCTACTGCATTGGGCAACGATACTGTATAGCTGCGGCCTCCTTTAAATTCCACACCTTCGTGAAAGCCATTAAAGAAAGAACCAATGCCAAACAGCAATACCACAACAGAGATACCGTAAGCAACTTTTCTGTATTCTATAAATTTAAAATGAGCCTGTTTAAAAATGCGTTTAGATACAACAGTAAAATAATTAAAGTGACGGTTTTTATTTGTCCAGAAATCAGTGATAAGCCTTGACACTAAAATACCGCAGAACAAACTGAGAACGATACCGAGCATTTGTGTGGTGGCAAAACCAAGCACCGGCCCAAGCCCGAATATAAACAGCATGGCTGCTGTAAGAAAAGTAGTAACGTGTGCGTCAATCACCGGGGCAAGCGAACGCCTGTAACCATCATTAACAGCAGCAGGATATGACTTTCCTTTTGTAAGTTCTTCTTTAATTCTTTCAAAAATAATAACGTTGGTATCTACCGCAAGGCCGATGGTTAATACCAAACCTGCAATACCGGCGGCGGTTAATGTAAAGCCCAAAGCGCTTAAAATACCCACGGTAAAAAGCAGGTTTAATATCAGCGAAATATTGGCCACCCATCCACCGGTGTTATAATAAATAAGCATTAATCCAAAAATTACCAGAAAGGCAATACCGAAAGCCATGGTGCCGCCTTTTACAGCCTCCTTGCCAAGTGTAGGCCCTACAATTTGTTCTGCTACAATTTTTGCAGGCGCATTTGTTTTACCCGATTTTAAAATGTTGGCCAAATCCAGTGCCTGCTCTACAGTAAAACTGCCGGATATTTCGGAGTTGCCGCCTTCAATAGCGCCATTAACATTGGGAGCAGAGTACACCACATCATCCAGTGCAATGGCGATAGGTCTTTCCACATTATCAGCCGTAAGCCTTGCCCATATTTTAGATCCGGAAGGTGTCATTTGCATTTTGATGGAGGGTCGTCCCTTATCGTCATAGCCCTGCCCTGATTCTTCCACACCTTCACCTTCCAGTTTAGCTTTTTCGCTGCCCTGTACTGTTTTGATCGCATACAATGGATAATAACGGTCACCGGTTTTTTCCACTTTTTCTTCTACACCATACAAAAATTTCACATCAGCCGGAAAGCTGGTTTTTACCACTTCCATGTTGATGTAACTATTAAAAATACCGGTATCTTTTAAAGCGATATTGCCAATGGCGGCAGCAAAAAGTTGCTTGCCATTTTTATCCTGCTGCGGCCCAACAGGGTTCATTACTTTTAGCAATGCATTTTTATTCGCAGATAATTTTGCAGTATCCGCACCACTTATATAATTAGCTACAGCCTTGTCTGCAGTTTCCAGTGCAGTAGAAAGTTCTCCAATATTGTACACTTCCCAAAATTGCAGGTTGGCGCTTGCCTGTAAATATTTTCTTACTCTTTCTTTATCTGTTACACCAGCCAGTTCCACATTTATCACTCCCTTATTTTCATCCAGGTTCATGTTAGGCTGTGCCACACCAAACTTATCAATACGCTTCAGTAAAATTTTATAGGTTTCTTTAATAGCGCCCTTGGCAATGGTATTTATTTTATCAGTAACATCTGGGTCGCTGTCCTGCACTTTAATGGTGCTGCCCGATTTGGCAAACAGGTCGGCAAGTTTACCTGCAGGATTTTGCTGCTTGTAAGCATTGGCAAAAAGCGTAATGTAGTTAGCATCGCTGCCGGCCTTTTGAGCAGTGGCAGTTTGTATAGCTTTTAAAAATGCGGGGTCTTTAGGATTGTTACTCATGGATTTTAATAAACCTTCCAGGCTTACATCCATCGTTACACTCATACCGCCCTGCAAATCCAGGCCAAGGTTCAGTTCATTTTCCTTACACTTTTGGTATGTGGTACCTACCAGCGGATAAATCTTTTTATCTCTTGTGCTGTCAAGTATATGCTGCATCCTGCTTTTTACCAGCAACTCATAATCTTCACCCTTTGCAGGCATACCTGGATTCTGCGATTTCACAATCCGCTCTGCCTGGGTTCTTACCTTGCCTTCGTAACTGCGGATTACCCAGGTATAAGAAAGCTGCCAGAGAGAAATAATTATAAGTGCAATGGCAAAAAACCAAACTAAACCTTTCAGTTTCATAATCGTTACTTTTAAATAGCTTTTTTGTAATTTTTAGAAGTTGGCAAAGATAGGGGAAAAACGGTTCGGTGAACAGGCCCGTGCAATTTTACAGTTTTACCATTTTTCATATTAAATTGCTGCCATGCTCTCAACAAAATCACCCCTTGTTTTACTGTTTTTTTTCAGCGTTTATATAATGAGTTGCGCCAGTACAAAACCATTGCCTGTGCTTATAATAAAAGATACCCTGTCTGCGGTGGCAGCGCCTGTGCCGGTGCCGGTGGCAGATACAGCACGTACCAATGAATTTATGGAAGCGCTGCTGAAAAAATATCCAGCTTATTTTGATACCATTCTTGCACAACGAAAAGCCATGAATGTGCAGATAATTTATACACAAATAGACAGGGGTGCCAATGGAATGCCTGCATTAAAAAATCATTATTTTAATGTAGATACACATAGTTATTTTTATCCCGCCTCCACCGTAAAATTTCCAGTAAGCCTGCTGTCACTGCAGCGGCTGAATGAACTGAAAGATAAAGGCATTGATAAACACAGCACCATTATTACAGAAGCCGCATACAGCGGGCAAACACCTGTATACAACGACCCCTCCACTGCAGATGGCAAGCCATCTATAGCACATTACATAAAAAAAATATTGCTGGTAAGTGACAATGATGCTTACAACAGGCTGTACGAATTTTTGGGGCCGCAGTATATCAACGAACAACTGCATCAAAAGGGATATACAGATGTGCAACTGAGGCACCGCCTGCAAATAGCTTTGTCTGCTGATGAAAACCGCCATACAAATCCTGTAAAATTTTTAGGCGCCAATAATGAGGTATTGTATGAGCAGCCCCTGCAGGTGGATGAAACAAAGTATACAGCAAGGCATGATGCTATCGGCAATGGATTTTATGCAGGAGACAGCCTGGTAAATACACCCATGGATTTTTCGCAAAAAAACAGGATAAGCCTGGAAGACCTGCATACCATTTTAATCAGCCTTGTGTTTCCTGCAAAAGTGCATGCTGCACAAAGAATGCAGTTAACGGATGATGACAGAAATTTTGTACTAAAGTATATGAGCCAGTTACCCACAGAAAGTATCTATCCGCCCTATAGTTCCGACACGGTAAATTATTACCCGGCCTACTGCAAGTTTTTATTATTTGGTGCGGAGAAAGGAACGCTGCCAAAAAACATCCGCATCTTTAATAAAGTGGGTGATGCATACGGACAGTTGCTGGATGTGGCCTACATGGTGGACTTTGATAAAAATATTGAGTTCTTTTTATCTGCTGTTATTTATTGCAACAGCGATGGTATACTGAATGATGACAAATACGATTACGACAATATTGGCTTTCCTTTTATGAAACACCTGGGGCAGGTAATATATGATTATGAATTACAGCGGGA
>JAYWIB010000069.1:0-5033 GCA_043789265.1 Chitinophagaceae bacterium | reverse complement strand
CAGTCAGGTGGTGCCATTTCATTGCATATTCCATGGGATATTCCACGCAATACAGCCAGCATAAAAGCATTGGCAGCACAGCATGGTTTGCTGTTTGATGCCATGAACTCCAACACGTTTCAGGATCAGCCAGGCCAGCAATTCAGTTATAAGTTTGGTTCCATGCAGCATACAGAGAAAGCGGTGAGAAAACAGGCGGTGGAACATAATATTGAAGTGATAAGGCATGGTGTGGCACTGGGTTCAAAATCATTAACCGTTTGGCTCAGTGATGGCAGTTGTTTTCCGGGGCAGTTAAATTTTAGAAAAGCATTTCAAAACACATTGGAGAGTTTGAAAGAAGTGTATGCCGCATTGCCGGCTGACTGGAAAATGTTTGTAGAATACAAGGCATTTGAACCCAACTTTTATTCCACTACCGTGGGCGATTGGGGGCAGTCTTTTTTATACGCTACAAAACTTGGGGAAAAAGCATACACATTGGTTGACCTTGGGCATCACCTGCCCAATGCAAATATTGAACAGATTGTTGCGTTGTTGTTGATGGAAGGAAAGCTGGGTGGCTTTCATTTTAACGACAGCAAATATGGCGATGATGATTTAACGGTGGGCAGCATTAAACCTTATCAGCTATTTTTAATTTTTAATGAACTGGTGGAAGGCATGGATGCTAGAATGATGAACCATGCAAGTGATTTAGCGTGGATGATTGATGCCAGCCACAATGTGAAAGACCCATTGGAAGATTTGCTGCAGTCTGTGGAAGCCATTATGATAAGCTATGCACAGGGGTTAATTGTTGACAGAAAAAAACTCAAGGCAACACAAGAGAACAACGATGTGGTTGCTGCACAGGAAGTATTGCAGAAGGCATTCCGCACAGATGTCAGGGCCATTGTTGCAGAAGCAAGGTTAAGTAGCGGAGCCGCATTGAACCCGCTGGAAGTATTCAGGAATTTGAAAGTTAGGGAAACATTGATAAAAGAACGGGGAAGCAAAACAGTTGCCACCGGATTATAAGTTATCTGCACATGCCGCAAAAAGCAACACTCATATTTGATATTGGCAAAACCAACAAAAAATATTTTTTGTTTGATGAAGACTTTAACCAACTGCAGAGTGAATACATTTCCATTGCTGAAATAAATGATGATGATGGTTTTGCCTGTGATGACCTTGCAGCAATTGAGAACTGGATGCTTGCGGTTTATGATAAAATTGCAAGCGATAAAAATTTTGAAATAAGTTTTATTAATTTTTCTTCTTACGGCGCCACACTGGTTCACCTGGATGAAGCTGGAAATCCCTGCACACCGTTATATAATTATCTGAAGGTTTTTCCTGAGGATACAAAGCAATTGTTTGAGGAAAAATATGGCAATCTTGTTGTATGGAGCCGCCAAACAGCATCTCCGTTACTTGGTATGTTAAATGCAGGCCTGCAATTGTTCTGGTTAAAATATAAAAAACCTGAACTGTTCAAAAAAATACACACAAGTATTTTTCTTCCACAATATTTAAGTTGCCTCTTTACCAAAATAGCAACAACAGAGTTTACAGGCATTGGTTGCCATACAGGCATGTGGGATTTCGAAAAAAATAATTATCACCTTTGGATGTATGCTGAAGGATTAACAAAACTGCTGCCGCCAATACAATCAACCGGCACTACGTTCATGGTTCCTGGCACTGATGTAAAAGCAGGCATTGGCATTCACGACAGTTCTGCTGCCTTGGTGCCATACTTAAAAAAAGCAACAATGCTATTTATGCTGCTGTCAACAGGCACGTGGAGCATTTGTTTAAACCCATTTAACAACGACTCATTAACGGAAGAGGAATTATCTGAAGATTGTCTTTGCTATTTGCAGCCCAATGGAAAACAGGTGAAGGCATCAAGATATTTTTTGGGCAATGAATTTACAAAATGGGTAAAACAACTTGACTTGCATTTTAAAAAACCGGCGAACTGTCATCATGCCATCGTTTTTTGTAAAAAGCTATTTGAAAAAGCTGTCTGGATTTTATCACCTGTTTTTGTCAGTGATAATGAAGATAAGTTTTACCTGAAGAATGAACCGCCAAAAAGCCTCAGTTAGTTTGAAAACTATGAAGAAGCCTATCATCATTTGGTAAAAGAACTTGCAGGAGTGCAGGTGCAAAAAATAAAAATGGTGCTGGGTTCAGAAACAAAAATAAATACCATTTATGTGGATGGCGGTTTTGCAAGCAACAGCGTATTTGTAAAAACAATCGAAGAGTTATTACCCGGGTTTATCATTATCCCTTCTGAAATGCCATTGGGCACTTCATTGGGAGCCGCAATGATGCTGGCGTATGATTATAAAAAAACTGCGCCTGTTTATTAATACAAAAAAGACACGGCAATTACAAACACTGCATAATAAAATGGACGTTCAATACAAACTACCCTTCAATTGATGACCTTCGTAACAAAGCTATGAGCCGCATACCAAAGTTTGCGTTTGAATACCTGGATGGAGGATGCAATGAAGATGTAAACCTGATAAAGAATACAGCAGAACTCAGGAAAACAGAACTGATACCTTACTATCTAAAAAACCACACAGGCAGCAGTTTGCAAACTGAATTATTCGGCCATCTGTATGATGCGCCTGTTGGTATTGCACCAGTTGGCCTGCAGGGATTGATATGACCCAATGCAGCAGAGATATTGGCAAAGGCTGCACACCGGCACAACATTCCATTCATTTTATGTACAGTAAGCACTGCTGATATTGAAACCATTGCTTCCATAACAGAAGGCAGGGCATGGTTTCAATTATATCATCCGGCAGAAAATTCTTTAAGGGATGATATTATACAACGCCTGCAGGATGCACAATATCCTGTTTTAGTTTTATTAAGCGATGTGCCTTCATTTGGTTTCCGCCCACGGGATATCCGCAACGGTCTTGCTATGCCGCCCAAAATGACCTTGAATAACATTTTTCAGATTATGGGCAGGCCGGCATGGGCGCTCAATACATTAAGATATGGACAACCTGCTTTTAAAACCATGAAGAAGTATATGCCAAAGGGATTGAACATGCAGCAACTGGGGCAATATATGAATGCCACTTTTTCCGGGAGGCTGAATAAAGAAAAAGTGAGTGCGATAAGGGATAAATGGAAAGGCAAATTGGTTTTGAAAGGAGTGGCAAGCGAAGAAGATATGGCAATGGCAATTGAATTAGGACTGGATGGAATCATTGTTTCCAATCATGGCGGCAGGCAACTGGATGCCGCACAATCATCTATTGCTTCGTTGCAGGCCATTGTGAAAAACTACGAAGGCAAAATAAAAATCATGATGGACAGCGGCACCCGCAGCGGCCCCGATGTGGCAAGGGTAATGGCCAGCGGTGCTGAGTTTGCATTTTTAGGCAGAAGTTTTATGTATGCCGTTGCAGCCTTAGGCTATGAAGGCGGAGACCATGCCATTGCCAGTTTAAAAACACAATTGCAGCAGGTGATGGAGCAGTTGTGCTGTGAAAAGGTGGAAGGTTTTAAAAGCCATTTAGTGAAATGATACACCCTCATTTTTTTCTACGCTTACACCATCGGTAATCAATTGCAAATAAATGTCAAACAGAAAGAGGGTAAAATTTATCGCAATAAAAAAATGCTGCAATTTGTTTTTAAACCAATATACCGTAAGAACGGCAAAATTAAGATGCGATAGCCTCAATGTTTTCTTTTCAAATGAATGTATTGCAGTATAAAAATGCAACAACGGGAAACTCAAATCATCTTTTGAAGTTTCCCGTTTTTTGTGGGAGCACACGGGTTCGAACCGCGGACCCTCTGCTTGTAAGGCAGATGCTCTAAACCAACTGAGCTATGCTCCCTTTTCAAATTTGGATTGCAAATATAGGGGATAATTCTTTGCACCAAAATTTTTTAAACAAATTAATTTAACTGCAATGCAGGCAGCCGGTAGTTCTGTGCATCATACACAAAAAGTTCATCAATTTCTATGCTCCAGTATTTATACAGCGGCGATTTTTTCAGGTATGCTGTTACTTCTTTTTTGGTAAGTGCATTCATAATAATCCAGCAGCGCTGTGTTTCCATGCTTACAGTGTAGTAGTCAATAATTGATTTGTCAATAAGCTCATTGATGTACACACGGTGCGGAGGTACCAGGTTCATAAATTCATCATCCATTTCAAAATGAAGGGTAACCTGGTATTTATTATACTGGCTCTCATTTATATTTTCCATTCCCTGATAGTATTTACCCATTGCTGTTGGTATGGTGCGGTTATTTTAATATAGTTATCCGTATATCCTTCCATCATGCCGTTTTTGTCATGTGCTTCAAATAATACTTTTCTTTTTTCTCCGGCATGACGTGCAGTAAATGCCTGCATTTTCTGATAACTCAAGTTACGCAATATTTTATTTCGTTCGTGCCTGGTGCCTGGGGGCACTACAGGTTTTATATCCAGTGCACTTGTATTGTTTCTTTCAGAATAGGTAAACACATGCAGGTACGAAATATCAAGGCTTTGCAAAAAATGAACCGTGTCCTTAAAGTCTGCATCTGTTTCTCCCGGAAAACCCACAATTACGTCCACACCAATGCAGCAGTGCGGCATCAGTGTTTTTATTAAACCAATGCGTTCGGCATACAGTTCTGTTTTATACCTTCTCCGCATACGGGCCAAAATTTTGTTGCTGCCGCTCTGCAATGGAATGTGAAAGTGCGGCATAA
Organism: Chitinophagaceae bacterium; assembly: GCA_043789265.1. Lineage (GTDB taxonomy): Bacteria > Bacteroidota > Bacteroidia > Chitinophagales > Chitinophagaceae > Ferruginibacter. The sequence goes on along the minus strand of JAYWIB010000069.1, from coordinate 292 downwards.
ACTTTTTGCTGTTGCTTACAAATTCCATTATTTCATTGGTAAGCAAATTGGGTTCGATGGATGAAATGCGGTAGCGCTCAATGCCAGTGACGTTGTCCAGCTCCTTTATAAGACCGTAAAAATTTTCTTCTCTATTTTTTCCTTCATTATATCTTTTACCAAAATCACCGAGATTGATTCCGGTCAATACAACTTCTTGGGTGCCCTGCATTGCAAGTGTGTGTACATTTTTCACCACATTGCTGATGCTGTCGCTCCTGCTTTTTCCACGTGCCAATGGAATGGTGCAGAA
>JAYWIB010000068.1:0-5044 GCA_043789265.1 Chitinophagaceae bacterium | reverse complement strand
AACGAAAAAACTATAATGAATTTACTGAGCAGAAACTAACAAAACGAAGACTGTAATTTTTTTATTGAAACGAGCTTGCACTTAACGAACAGGGCTTGCCGAAGTGGGGGCAATAGAATTCCGTCCGCCCGGCTAACTGAAGCTAAATTTATAGATAAAAGTTGATGATTTGCACATAACTAAATTAATAACGTCAAACTGGATATGAAGCTAAATTGAAAAACAAAAGTTGAAACACGGCTTCCGTCCGCCCCCATTTTGGCAAACCCAATGTTGCCTGCTGGCGTTTTTGCAGGGGGTCTCTGGTTGAATGTTTAAATGTCAACTAAAGTGTATATGCCAATACTCGTAGCCTTAAAACGCAATGTCTGTGAATTAGGGTTTACGGTATAGTTTAATTGTATTACTTGGTTTGAATTTGGCTGTAAAATAGATGCCTGAATGTCATCGTATGTAAATGTATTTCCATTGTCATCAATTACAGTAAAAGGTTGATTGTTGTTGATAGGAAACGCAATTTGGCTTTGGTTATTTAAGCCAATTGATATTGAAATAGTGTTTGCATTTCTCACCGCACTTTGAATTGTGATTTCTATTCCTTCAAAAATGAAAATGTCACCAATAGCTGCATAAATTACTTTATGAAGATTTAATAGTTCACAAAGAAGAATATCAACATCAGAATAAGGATTAAGAAGGTGGATGTCTGTATATGGTGATTGATACTTTCTAAGCCAAGCAGCATTTTCTATAGCGATAGTATTGCGGTTTTTCAAATCATCATATAGAAGTGATTTGCCTTTTTCAAAACTTGGATAAAATGCAGGTTGTTTCAAGTATGTTTTTGCACAAACTGTACCATTGCAAACGCAAATAATTGGGATAGCTCTTGTAGTTCTACTTTCGCAATCACTTCTTTGAAAAGCAAATGTGCTTTTTTCAAAATGTAAAATCAGCCAATGCTCAAAAGAGATACTTGAGAAAGCAACATTAATTTTTGCTTTTGCTGCTATTTTAAAAGCAGCTTCATTTTTATCGTCCCTTTCTCTGTCCTTGTCAAATACTACCCATACTTCGTCATATGTAGGCACCGATGCATGATACCCCCACCTACCGATTTATGATACCCCCACCTACCGATCATGGTAACCCCACCCTCAACGGCAAGTTGTTTTGTTTTGTAAGTACTGGTTCTTTTCTGCATTAAGCAACAATTCTTTGTCATTTTTCCTCCCAACTTATAAAACCACACCTGTCATTCCGACGCATGGTATCCCCTCTTTAGAGTAATCAAAGTTTTTGAGCTTTTTGTGTTCATTTTATTCCTTTTTTAATCAAGTTTAAAACGGGATAAATGGCTCAAAAAATTATTGATATGAATCTTGCAAAACAAATACATCAGTTGAAAAATGATGGTGTAGCCATTAAAGAAATTGTACGGCGTGTCGGAGTTACACGTAAAACGGTAAAAAAATATTTGCGTCTGATGGAGCAGTTACCGCCGCCAATTGAGGGTAAACAAACCATTGTTGTTTCTGATAAAAATCTGGCGGCTATTATCTATAACAACGACCAGGCCCCCATCGCAGGAAAGCGCTTTGAAGACCTAGAAAAGCATTTTGAATACGCAAAGAAGGAACGCCATAAGACCGGAGTGAATAAGCATATTCTGTGGATAGAATACACAGAGCAATATGCCGACGGCTATAAATACAGCCAGTACTGCAACCTGTTCAGGAAGTATCTGAAAGATACCGATCCGGCTTTTCATTGGGATTATTTACCAGGAGAATATACCCAGATAGATTTTGCAGGTAAAAAACTCCTTTATCTAAACAAGCAAACAGGAGAGGTAATATACTGCCAGGTGTTTATTGGAATATTGCCCTATAGCGGTTTGATATTTTGCATAGCTGTGCCTTCGCAAAAAACAGGCGATTTTGTCTGCTGCATCAATGAAATGGTAAAGTACATAGGAGGTTTGACCAAGACGATTCTTTGTGATAATTTAAAAACAGCCGTATTTAAATCAGATAAATTTGAGCCGGTATTTTCACAGATATGTAATCAACTCTCCGACCACTACAACACAACCTTTAGTGCCACACGGCCTGCTAAGCCTACCGATAAAGCAATGGTGGAAAGAGCGGTAAACATTATTTATACAAATATTTATGCCGCTATGCGTAAAGAAGTTCCGGGTAGCCTGGAAGAGCTTAACAGCCACATCCGCAAGTGGCTGGATATACTAAACCTAAAGCCCTACAAGGGCAACAGTGAAAGCCGCAGAGACATATTTATCCGTGAAGAACAGCAGGTGCTTAAAATGCTTCCGGAAACACCTTACCTGCTTCGGAAATGCAAGCAGGTAACCGTTCAGCAGAACTATGCTGTTCAGCTGCCTGACAACAAGCATTATTATTCTGTACCATTCGAGCATGTAGGCCACCTCGTATTGGCTTACTACACACTCAGAACGGTAGAAGTGTATTACAATCATGAGCGCATATCCTTTCATGTAAGAAGCAGTACAGAGCCACAGTTTAACCGCATCCATGAGCATATGCCAGCCAATCATCAGCATATGATTGCCTCACGGGGATGGACCACGGAGGATCTATTAAAAAAAGCCAGCTGGGTAGGTGAGTATACCCGCCAGGTAGCCCATCGCATTATCCACAGCAGCGTTTATCCTGAACAAAACTTTAAGGCATGCAATGCCATGATCCTGTTGCAAAATAAATATAGCAAACAAAGACTGGAAGGAGCATGCCAAAGAGCAGCCAATGTTACCCGCCCAACATTGAAAATGATCCGAAACATACTTACCAAAGGGCTTGATAAACAACCGATGCTCTTTGATGAGGCCGAACGTAAAATACCGGGGCATGAAAACATCCGGGGATCGGGTAATTACAAATAGCCCGGCATTAATTGACTGCTACGCTGCCGCGGGCTTGCATATGTTGGGCAGATGATTATTGTTACACTATTTATCGGCTACAGCCTTCGTTTAATCATCTGCCCAAAATACGCTGGTACGCCCTGACTAATCTTTCACAATAAAATAAACAACCATGAACACAACACAATCGCTTGAACAAATGCGGGAATTAAAGCTAACTGGTATGACACATTCTTACCAATCCCAACTCGAACTATCTGTCAATCATCAACTGGAAGGCCATGAGCTGATTGCACACCTGCTACAGGCTGAAAAGTTATATCGAAGTAATGCACGCTTAGTTGCCTTGTTGCACGCAGCTAAACTACGCTTCGATGCGATACCGGAAAGTATTGAGTGTAATGCTTCCCGTAATCTTTCCAAAGGGCAATGGAGCCTACTGCTTGAAGGTACGTATGTACAACAGGGAGAAAACATCCTGATTACAGGTGCGACCGGGTGTGGGAAAAGCTACGTAGCCTGTGCCCTGGGATACCAGGCCTGTTTGCTTGGAATTAAAACACGATACTATAACATGAACCGACTGATAGAAGTTATCTCCATGGCTAAAACGGAAGGGAGTTATATCAAGTTTTTGAACAGCCTTGAAAAAATACCCCTCATTATTTTAGATGATTTTGGACTACAGGCACTCAATAAAAATATGAAGCTTGCAATACTACAAATCATGGAAGACCGGTATGCTAAAAAATCGCTCATCGTTACTTCTCAATTACCGGTTGCAAGTTGGTATGAATACCTGGACGAACCAACGCTTGCGGATGCTATTATGGACAGAATGACAGCCAAATGCCATCGCCTGGAATTAAAAGGAGAATCCAGAAGAAAGAAAAAAATAAACATTATAAATACTGATACAGTATCTTCATAACCCACCTAAAGCTCTTTCATTTATTGGTTCCTCTAAATAGGGGGATACCATCATCGGTACCAGGGGGTATCATCATCGGAATATACACTCTTTGATTAAACTTCATTGGCGACGCTCCGTTCAACACTTAATCATTGGTCATCAGGCCTCTCCCTCGGTGCCTCTCCAAAAGAGAGGGAGGCCATGCACTATCAAACAATCATAATTTGTAATTAAGCATTTCAACATTTGTTCTTTTCTCATCACGAAGCCCGCCCTCTGAGTTTTATAAAACAACTTTATATCAGCAGGCTCTTAAGCCCCTCCTTTGGAGGGGTTTGGGGAGGCCGTTTCACCTAAGCCACTGATGGTTTGAAATTCACTCACATCCACTATATGGTCCCATCCATACCTGATAAACATCTTTCCCACTGCATAGCCTTCATAGGGCTGCACATCTTCCCCCATCGCCAACCTCGCCAATGCAGCAGGCTGGTTTTGTCCGGCGCCGGCAGTAAGATAAATCCATGCAGGAAAGCGTGGATTGATTTCCATAATGTAAGGCACACAGGATGCAGTACGCATTATCTCCAGTTCACAGCCGCCTTTCCAGTGAGTGGCTTTCACAAATGTTTTGGCCAGCTCAATCAATGCATCATCTTCCAGTGTGATGCCCGCCCATGCCTTGCCTTTATCTGTGATGTACAATTTTTTCATCGGGATGATGCTGATGGCATTGCCCTTTCCATCACCCAGCACAGCAATATTTATTTCTGTTCCTGCAATGAATTGCTGAACAATAATGGGCAGACCCCATTTGGCGCTGAGTTTATAAAAAGCTTTCTGCGCCTGTTCCAAAGTGTGCGCCACCACGGCATCGTAAAACTTTCCTTTCACCACCAACGGGTATCCTAACGCTTCCGCACAGCCGTAGAGTTCATTCACATTGTATATCACCCTGTCGGCAGGAACATTCAACCCACATTTCAATCCGAATTGATACAAATTGATTTTATCCCTTGCATCAAACTGCTCCTGCGTGGGTAAAAAAGTTTGGATGCCCATTGACTTGAGTGTGGGGCTTATCTTGATAAAGTTGTACAGCTCTGCATCAAAGTTTGGGATAAGCAGATTGAGCTTTTCTTTTTCATTTATATAGTGCAGTCTCGCCAGCAGTGCATCGCTGCCTGCGGACGGGTAAGGTATCTGGTACGTTTTGTCCACCACAT
>JAYWIB010000067.1:0-5096 GCA_043789265.1 Chitinophagaceae bacterium | reverse complement strand
GTTTCAGCTTCCACGCTGCGGAGTGGTGTGTATACGGTTGTTTTGCAAAAAGGAAATAAAAAAATATCACAGCGGGTTGTAATAAAAAAATAATCAATATTTTTTTAATAACCAAGCCACCTTATACCGGATAAGGCGGTTTTTTATTTGGTGTGATGTTTAAGATTATATTTTTTTGAGCAAGGAAACGAAAAGATGTATTTTATGGCAGGGCCGCACCTTAAATTATTTTTTACGATTTCAATTAATGGCGTATTAGAAGAGGGAGTAAGAAAGCAGAACGATATTATTTTTCAAAGAAAATGGAAAAGTATGATTGCGTGGCAGTAAGATTAGGAAGCTGGAAACATAATCACAAAAATTTTTTAATTCCCCGCCTTATACTGATGCTTTGCTTCAGGCAGGCGCCCCCGGTAAACAAAGTCTATCCATTAAGGTGGTTAAGTCAAGGTTTTCCAGTGATTCAAGGTAGCGTCCCTCAATTCTTCATCACTGTCAAATAGCAGGGAAAAATCAATTTCAAATTCTGTGCTGTTCACTTCTGCTGATTCCCGTTGATGCAGTATTACATTTTTTATGGCCGATTTTCTCCACAGCGAATTATCCTCATGTGTGTAGTTGATGAGGTCTTTGGCAGTTTTATGACGGGCAAAGTGTTTTATTTTTTCAAGCAGGTAAATATCGTTGTCGCTGAACTGGTCATCATTGAATGCGCCTTTGGCGATGTAAATCTTATTGTCGTAAGGCGCCCTCTCAATAAAATCCCTCAACAAGTTGGGGCTGTCTTCGGACAGGTCAATATACACCTCCTTCAGCACCAACCCCAGCTTCCATATCTGGAAGCTGAGCCCAAAAAAAGGATATCCAAAACGCTTTACAGAAGATTCGTCCAGCAAAAACAGGAGCTTTAAGATCTTTGTTTTGGAAAGTTCGCCCACATTGCTGGCAAGGTAAATAAGTGCATTACCCAGTTTCTGAACCTGCTGATGTATAAGGTGCTGCTGCATAAAATTTGTGCGGACAACAAAAATAATAAAATAAGATTGTATTGGGAAGTATGGTTTTGTTGGTGACGGAAGTAGCTTTTGGGATGGTTTACACTTAGTTTTTGAGGGTGGGTAGAGGGCAGGTGGGGGGGGCTTGTATATATAAGGGTTGGCCTGCGAAAGGATAGGCAAAAAATACAGAAGAAAAATACTGTTTTGTGTACTATGAAATAAGGTGAAGGCAAGGCAGTTAACTTTACTAAGTGGCAAGAATTCCTATGAATAATGACCCTTTATTATTTCTGCAATTGCGTTAGTTTCTCTCAAATTTCTGCCGGTAGTTTTCACCCACAATGCATAGCCTTCATCGCTATTAATATCAACAATCTCAATTTCGCCGTTTGCAAATGCTTTCCGAATAAATTTCTTGCCTCCCCAATTTGTCGACATAGCTTCAACCACATAAGGACACTTTTTCAGCTTAGCCCATAATGCTTTTAATTCTTTTTTGCCATGATGGTCTGTAAGGTGTATGTTTTTTTCATCAGGATTAATTGTTGTTTCCACTAAATTTATTTCTTCTAAGCTCTCAACAAAAGCTGCAAGAGAAAAGTCATTAAAAGATTCCTTCGTTGAAAGATTAAAAACTGATTCGGTCACTTTTCTTTCTTCTTCTTCAATTAGGATTGGCAATTTTGTTCTTTCCCAAACCGGCAGAGAGGTTAGGCTAATTGAAAGTGTCTCATAAAGAAATGCAGATGCCAAACCAATACATTCAGTTTTGGGGATTCCGCTTTCTAAATCTTCAAAAAAGTAATTTGCGTTAACATATTTCTCTTCAACATCTTCATCATCATCTTTAATAAATGGGAGGGTAATCATTCCATAAAGAAAATTGCGGTACTCTTCCGGCACATCTTTATTATTAAGCCAATCATGCAAAGAGTAATCTTGTGCTAAAGCTATTTGACTAGTTGCGTGGTGAGAACGAATATTTGCAAACCCTTTTTGCCGGGCAATAGAAACCGTTTTGGCAAATAGCACCATTTTGCTGTTTGCCGAATATTTATCAGAAGATAATAAATTTATGCTCAATTCATTGAACAACAATTCCATTCTTAAATAAGTTTTGACAAAAGATTACTCCACTCATCAATAAAAAATTTAGGATACTCACTTAGTGTCCCATTCTTATCAATTTCAATTTCCTTTAGGCTGGTATATTGCTCTTTTCTTGTTGTTATCTTATCAAAATATATCACATTGACTTTGTCTTTACTAATTCCTTTTTCCATGTCAGTGGAATTCTCTTTCACAGATACTCTTATTCCGTTTAAAATATGGTCGCTATGAGTTTCTACGAAAATTTGTGCACCAGTAGCAGCAGCTAACGAAATTAATTTTCCAAGTTCCGCTTGCCCTCTTGGGTGAATGTGTGATTCTGGATTTTCAATTACAATTATCTTTCCTTCTTCGGCTGTTAGCAAAGCCAATACAATTGGCAATACATAAGAAATTCCAAAGCCGACATTCTTAGGTTTAAAAGGGTTTGTTTTTTGATTTCCATAATCAAACTGGTAATCAAGAATTACTTTGTTGACCTCAGGTACATACTTTGTATTTATAGAAACACCCGGCGATATTTCTTGCATCCAAGCATTAACCTGGGAATTTAATTTGTAAGATGTTGCTTTAAAATGCCGCAATTCCTTTTTAACTTCAAAGTCAGAACCAAAAACATTTATGTAATATGCAGCATACTCTCCTAATAATCCGATTTGCTTCTTATCAGCAACTACCACACTTGATGCATCATATATTTCCTGCGGACCAATTCTTTCTGCGCTTATATATTGAAAGCGTTTTGTTTTTTCCCTGAAGAATTTCATATGCTCTCCAGAATAACCTGATTCTGCTTTGAGTTTTTCCTTGTCTTTCTGGTAAATAAATTTCCAAGCGAATTTTTGATAATCTTTAAAAGTAATTTCAAAAACTATTTTCTCTTCTTCAGCAAATTGATACAATGCGTCTCTGCCTTGTCCTATTTGAGCAAGAATGCCAATAAGGTCAATTGTCCTGTCCTCTAATTTATCGCTCTGCATCAATATCAAAAGCGTCTGAATAAAGGAGCTTTTCCCCATGCCATTAAGCCCCATTAAAACATTGAGATTCCTTGTATCAACAGATACATTTTTAAGAGACTTGAAGTTTTGTATTTTAATTCTTTGTATCATGAGTGCAAGGTTTTTTTTATTAATTCCTCAATCTGTGAAAACCGGTATGTAATCCTTGTTTTGTCACCCGTTGTAGATGTAATTGCTGCAACAAATGCATCATCACCATTCATGAGATTAATAAAGCTTTGAAAAAGCTCTTTCCTTTTTGTTTTTAAGATTGCCCTTTCATCATCGGTAAGTTTTGCCAGCGATACACTCCATACCTCAAATAATGCTTTGTTGATTGGCTTTTTTCTTTCATTCTTATCAAACACTTTTCTAAATGTCCAGTCTGTAAAAATGTCATTAGCCAATTTCATGCTTTCAATAAAGTCATGCTTCATTTTAACCCTTTCTTCATCTGAAAGTGATTTTAACTCTGCCATTTTTTGGCTCATGTAAGCATCTAAGTCTGGCTTATAAGCTGATACAGGCTTAATATAAAATGCTACAAACCTTGTTGCAAACTCTCTGTCAAGCATTCGGTCTGTGCTTATCTTGTACCCAGTGGCATTTTTGAATTCTACAGCATTTGCCAACTCAGCAACAAATTTTGACGGGATTCCTTGATTAATTGCATGTCGGATTTCTTGCGCTTCCATTAACAATCCGCCAGTATTTACTCTTTTGAAAATATTGAACTTTACTTCTTCCGGTGTTCCTTGGTTAATAATGTAAGCTACTATTTGAGCTTCTTCAATTTGCCTTTGTAGTGTACGTGGCAATTCATCAAAAGATTTTTCTTCCAATGTATTCAAAAATTCCAACCCTGTAAGCCGCAAACTTTTGGTTACCATAAAATTTCGCAACGAACTCAATCGCTGCAAACCATCTACTACTAACCATTTATTGTTATCGCTCCCATCAAAGTAGAATGCAGGTAGCGGAAAACTTATTAATATTGATTCTATCAGACGGCTTTGCTTTGCGGCATCCCACAAATCATCCTTTCTCTGAAAATCAGGATACAAATCAATTTCAGGTTTAGGTTTTGCCGATAAGCGTTTAATCAAAATGTCAATTGAAAGATTTTTCTGCTTGATATCAATTAACTTGGGGTCAAACGGCTTTTCCATAAGCAAGTTTGCACCTATGTCTTCCTTTTCAACATCTTCTACATGTATATTCTCTTCATCCATTTTTGCTAAATTATTCTGATTTTCCCCAAAAATCGTTTGCGAATTTAATCAGTTTTTTTCTCATAGTTTCATTTTCCTCTCACCACCCGGATAATAGCATCACTTTGTATTTATTTTGATGGTTTCATTTTGTCAGGTTCATTTCCATCTAAATAAAGAACCATGAAATCCTTGCTAGTTCTTATTGTTACCGCTTAAAGTCAGTTGAAGCGTCCGCCTTTGCACTCCGCTTTTATAAAAAGCCCCACATTGGTATGCCGTACAAGTGAGTGACACAATGATGTCTAATAAAGAACAAATGTCCGTCCCAAAAACCCTTCGGCTCTGCTCAGGATTTCAACCAATTCCCTCTTCCTGCATCTTTCCTATCTTTACAACCTCAGCAAAGAAACATGGCGAAACAAAAAAAGACCCCTCCGGAAAACACGGCTGTCAGCAATGGTTCAGGCCGCTTAAAGCAACCCGAGCCAATTAACCACAACGAATTTATTGAAGTGTTTGGTGCAAGGGAGCACAACCTTAAAAATATCGACATCAGCATTCCTAAAAACAAACTGGTGGTGTTTACGGGTGTCAGCGGCAGCGGCAAATCGAGCCTTGCATTTGATACCATTTATAACGAAGGGCAGCGCAGGTATATGGAGAGCTTTAGTGCATATGCCCGCCAGTTTATGGGTGATATGGAGCGGCCCGACGTGGACAAAATTACCGGCCTCAGTCCCGTGATTTCTATTGAACAAAAAACTACCAACAAA
>JAYWIB010000066.1:0-5128 GCA_043789265.1 Chitinophagaceae bacterium | reverse complement strand
TAAAAGAGTTGAAAATGGGTGCTGTGATAACGGACACGGCTGGCCGCAGGGATTGCGCCCACATGCACCTCAGCATTCCAAAAGCGTTTATCCGTTATGTCGGCAACAGCCTGCACAGTTCTGATTACACAAGATGTGATGCATGGGTTGAACGCATGAAATACTGGTTAGACAATGGTTTGAAGGAACTGTATTTTTTCATGCACATGCATGATGAAGCCACGTCGCCTGAGCTGACTGTTTATCTGGTAGATAAAATGAATAAAGAGATGGGGTTGAATTTAATTAAGCCAACGTTTGTGCAGTAGCAAAAAAGGATTGTTTGATTGATTAGAACAGTTCAACCCCAACAGCGGCTCTATGCCCTGTCGGCGGTTGATTAGAGACAATAATTAATTTCAAAACCACCATTAGGTTTTATAACCACTGAGAAGCTTATGAAATTTCATACAGTTCATCCCACCTCGTGGTATACCTCGGGCTGCGGAGCTCCTGCCGCATCTTCCAGTCTCTTGCAGTTCCACTAGCGGCAAATTTTAAAATATCATCCCGCTGGCTAAAGTTGATGTTGTCAATCATGTCCATCAGTTTACGACTGCAATTGCTGGCAGGCGTTGCAAACAGGCTCGCTTGTATGGATTTGTCGGGCACCAGTCCGCTCAGCATCACACCGGCTTTTTTATACACTTTTCCTTTTTCAAAAAGTTTGTCCACCAATGCTACTGCAGGTTTTATCAGTTCGTGTGTGTAAGATGTAGGGATGGGCAGTGTTACATAACTGCTCACCGTAGGGCCATGCCGGAAATAAGTGTCAGGGCTTTGTTCCTTAGGCACCACAAAAACAGTTATTATGCTGGCAGCACCAAACTGCCTTCTTAATTTTTCTGCTGCCCGTGATGTGTAAGTAGCAACCGCTTCTTTAATATCGTTGATATTTGTAACTGGTGTTCCAAACATTCTTGTGGTGGCAATCATTTTTTTGTTCACAAGTTCGTCCTGCATTTCATTGCACACAATACCTTTTAATTCCCGTATCAACCTTGCTCCCACTACGCCGCCTAAATTTATTTTACCAAATTCTTCACTCATTTGCTGCAGTTGCCATGCATCGTAAATGCCCCACCCGGCGGTAAGCTTTTCTGCATATTGCCTGCCCACGCCCCACACTTCTCCTACAGGCGTTTTTTGCAATGCCGTCATAATTTTTTCGGGTGTATCCAGCACCACCACACATTGTGTGGCTGCTTTGTTTTTTTTAGCAAGATGATTGGCCACCTTGCATAATACTTTTGTAGGTGCCATACCTACGGATACTTTGATGCCTGTCCACTGCTCCACCGTCTGCCGTATCTGTAATCCGAGTTTATACAAATCTGTTTCATCAAAACCATCCACATTCAAAAAACATTCATCTACTGAATATACCTCCACATTTTGCTCACCCATCACTATGCGTAAGGTTTCCATCACCCGCCAGCTAAGGTCGCCATAGAGATTGTAGTTAGAAGAAAAAGTGGCCACAGCATGTTTTTCAATCAGTGGCTTTGCCTTAAAATATGGCCCGGCCATTTCCACACCAAATTCTTTTGCTTCATCACTTCTTGAAATGATGCAGCCATCATTGTTGCTTAATACAACAACAGGTTTGTTATCCAGGTGAGGATTAAAAAGGCGTTCGCAGGAACAATAGAAACTGTTGCAGTCTACAATGGCTTTCATGATTGGTTGGGCTAAAGCCCAAGTATGTTGTTATCTTTTTATTCCCCAGGCTAAAGCCTGGGGCAATTCATGAATTGCCCTGGCCTTCAGGCCAGGGACTATAAGATTAAAAAAATAAAAGGGCTTTAGCCTTTTATCAATACAAATCCATATTTCTCCATGAACTCATCATATTCCTGCTGAAATGTTTTCTTTGCATGATGTGCTTCCTGATTTTTGATGTACTCCCTCACCCGGTTGATGCCTGATTCACTAACCGATACAGCAAAGTATTCATCCTGCCACTCAAATTTTTCTTCGGTGAGATTGTTTTTGTTAATCCAGTGAGCGCTTTCGCCTTTCAGCAACTGCATTATTTTCGACAATGTTTGTTCTGCATCCAGAGAGATGAGGCAATGCACATGGTCAACATGACCGTTTACAAAATCCACATGAATGCCTTTTTCCACACCATTTTCCCTGATGTGTTTAAACACCTGCTGCCGGATATCTTTTGTCAGGAATGGTTCTCTCTTTTTTGTGGCCCACACCAGGTGAACCCATACTTTAATAAATGGCATAGCTGTAGAATTAGAATGATGAAATTGATGTTTATTTATTTTCTCTATGGGCTAAAGCCCATATCAACTCATAAAGCCCATATCAACTTATAAAGCCATATCAACTCATGAGTTGCTAGCGATTTCAACCCAGGGCTTTAATAGCATACACCACCACACCCCACAAAGCAAAATCACTAAATTCTCCGAGGTTAATTGGCTTGTACCGGTCGTTCTCCGGTACCAGAAATGAAGAAGTAAAATTTTTATGAAAGCGCCGCACCATCAGCTCGCCATTTAGTACAGCAATAATAATTTTTCCATTGGCAAGTTTCATGGAGCGGTCTACTATCAGTATATCACTGTCACCGATGCCGGCATCTTTCATAGCATCGCCTTTCATGCGGAAGAAAAAAGTGGCCGGCTTGTTTTTTATCAATTGCTCGTTCAGATCAATGCCCCGTTCCATGTAATCGTCGGCAGCGGCGCCAAAGCCGGTGGCGTTAGCAGTTTTCACTTCTTGTTGTGTATAGTGTTTGCTACCCTTATACGCAGCACCAAAAAATTGTTCATTATCCTCCATAAAAAATAATTTTGTGTAAAGCTAATTAATTTAGTAATTTTATGCTAATAAAAATGGGAAAATATTTTTTGGTGGAGGAGAATGATAGGGATGGCTGTAGGGGCGGCCTTAGGCCGCCCCATAAAAGATAAGGTGGAAAAAGCTCAATAAAGAGATACTGTATAAGTAACAAACAACTGTTGCCAATGAAGATGAGTAAAGCAAAAATGTTTGTTCCATAAATTGTATTTCAAAAATGCACTAAAAAAATTTTCGCTGACTGCATAAAAATTTTTATTGCTAACCCATCGCTGGAAAATATATTGCTCACACAAAATTGAACCACGATGAAACTGAATGAAACAAACGGGCTGCAGCTGCAGGGGCATGATGCCAATGGCAAACTGCTGATGCCCGGTTACAAAATTTATGAATACCTGCTGGTGCTTCATCCGCATGAAGAACTGTGGAACCGCATCATGAAAATAAAGCAGGAGTTTGCAGATAAGTATGAAACGGCGAATGGAAAGTGGGGCAAGCCGCAAATTACGCTGGTGAATTTTCTGCAGCATGCCATGATGGAGCCACGGATTGTGCACAGGCTGAAGCTGATTGCGATGGGTTTTCCGCCGGTGAAGATTGAGCTGAAGGATTACGGCAGTTTTCCCAGCCACACCATCTATATAAATATTACCAGCAAAATTCCTGTTCAGCAATTGGTAAAGCAGGTGCGGACGGAAACACAGCGCCTGATGAAACTGGACGACGACAACAAGCCGCATTTCATAATGGAGCCGCATGTAACTGTTGCAAGAAAACTGCTGCCCTGGCAATATGAAAAGGGCTGGCTGGAATACAGTCACAAACTTTTCTCCGGCAGATTTATTGCCAGCGATATGCTGTTGCTGCGAAGGCCGCTCAATGAAATGAAATATGAAATAGTGCAGCGTTTTGAGTTTCAGAATTTGCCGGTGGGTACAGTGCAGGGAGAGTTGTTTGGCTAAGAGGATAAAAGAGAAAAGAAGACAAAAGAGATATTTATGCAACGGGCATTTGTTCATTAGGCAACATCGTTGTGAACTTGTTCTGTTATACTTTTCTTTCAGTGAAAGGAAAGTATAACCTCACTTGTACTGCATACCATTTGTCATCAATCTTCAATTCAAAGCAGCCTTATAAAATCAAATCAGTAAAAAAATGCGAAGAGTTATTGCGGCGGCGAAGCCGCCGCAACTCCATCTGTGTTAATCCGTGCCATCTGGCAAAAAAAACAATTCGTGTTCATTCGTGCCATTCGTGGCTAATAAAAACATTTTATGGATAACAATCTCAAGCAAGACCATTTTAAAGTAAAACCTGCATCAGCAGACGCTTCAAAAGTCCCTCCTCAGGAGGGATTTAGGGAGGCTGCCTACAAAGCAGGCCGTGGCGCACAGTTCAACACCAAAAACCGTTTCCTCAAAGACGAAAAAACAAAAGAACACATCGAAGGCATTGATGACTGGGAAGAAACAGCTTTGCCAACGCAGTATATAGAAATGCAGTCTAAAACAATTGTAAACAAAGTGGAAAGCCCCGACGTAGGTATGAGCTACAGCATGAACCCTTATGCAGGCTGTGAGCATGGCTGCATCTATTGCTATGCCCGTAATGTGCATGAATACTGGGGCTACAGCGCCGGGCTCGACTTTGAACAAAAAATATTGATAAAGAAAAATGCACCGCAACTGCTCCGCAAATTCCTGATGCACCCAAAATGGGACGCCACACCCATCATGCTCAGCGGCAACACGGATTGTTACCAACCAGCCGAACAAACCTATCGCCTTACACGAGGCCTGCTGGAAGTGTGCAACGAATTCAACCAGCCAGTAGGCATACTCACCAAAAATTCGTGGATACTGAAAGACAAAGATGTGCTGCAGGAAATGGGCAAAAAGAAAATTGTTTCTGCCATGGTGTCCATCACTTCTTTTAATGAAGATCTGCGGAGAACGATGGAGCCACGTACCACCACCGCCAAACAAAAACTGAAAGTCATCAACGAACTCAGCAGCGCCGGTGTACGCATGGGCATCATGATGGGTCCGATGATTCCCGGCCTGAACGAACATGAAATGCAACGCATCATGAAAGCGGCGGCTGACAACGGCGCCACTTTCACTGCCTACACTTTCATCCGCCTGAATGGTGCCATCAAATTTTTGTTTCACGACTGGCTATATAAAAACTTTCCCGACCGTGCCGACAAAGTGTGGCACCTGATAGAACAAAGCCATGATGGAAAAGTAAATGACACCCGCTGGGG
>JAYWIB010000065.1:0-5136 GCA_043789265.1 Chitinophagaceae bacterium | reverse complement strand
GAAATTTAAAACCAACGGAGAAGCCATCGCTTTAGCAAACGACACTGTATATGGATTAAGCGCTGCCGTATTTTCTAATACAACTGAAGAAGCTATGGAAATAGCAAAGCAAATAAATGCTGGCGCCATTAGTATCAACGACTGTGCTTTGACTGCGGTGATGCATGAAGGAGAAAAAAATTCTTTTAAGCTAAGTGGTATTGGTGGAAGCAGGATGGGCAATGCTGCCATACAAAGATTTATGCGGAAAAAGTTGTTCATTGTAAAAGATGAAAATTTACAAAGCCCGTGGTGGTATAAAATTCCCTGAAGATTTATTTCATTTTAACAACTTTTAGCATGCGGATAAATTATTTTGTTTTCACTTTAGTTATTTTATCTGCCTGCGCAGGAAGCAAAAATGCCCGACTAAACATGAAGCCGATAGACATTTTTAAAGAAATAATTACCGGCGATTTTGACAATAGCAAACAGGTGGCAGCAGAAATTGAATCGGGTAAACAGGTACACCCGCTTGCAAAACATGTTAACCGGATTGCTGATGGTAAAATTAAAAATCTGCCTAAAAACAGCAATGGTTTTTTTGTGCTGGAGGAGAGTTATTATACCTATCCCGGCAAGACGGTGGAGTTAAAGCCTTTTTTATTTCAATTCAGCGCCTATGGCGATAAGCAAGTGAAACTTACGGTATATCAATTGCCTGCCGGCCCTGCAAAAGCAAGCATTCGGAATGATAACAGTGCCCTCAGTTTTGATTACAATGAACTGAAGCTTTCACCAACATTTAAAGAAGCCGTGTACGATTTTGTAAATGGAAATTTTGTAACCAACACTGCAGCGGAGCTGGGCAACGGCATAATGTTTACATTAACAGAAACACTGGGAAAAGAAAAACTGTTAGTGATGGAACTGCTGGAAAAAGCGGGCAAGCGTATTACACCTTATGATACACCCATTGTATACGATCGAAAAAATTAATCTTTCTTTTTTTCCATATCCACCCGGATGATGCGTAAAACTTTTTGAATAAATAAAATAAAATTTTCTTTTTCGTTTTTCTCAAAATGGTTAAGCAGCTTGTTGTTGTTTTTATGGCGAGGGGCTTCTAATTTTTCAATTATTTCTTCGCCTTTTTTTGTGAGGGTCAGTCTTTTTCTTCTTTTATCAGAACCATCATATACCTGTGCTACGAGATTTTTTTTAAGCAATACATTCAGCAGGTTGGTAATATTGGCCCGGCTTACATTCATTGCCTCTGCCAGTTCTTTTGCCAGTAAAGGCTGATCCTGCGGATTTTCTTTCAGGTAAATAATATTTGGATCTTTTGCCAGTAACAGCATTATCAGCCATTGCTGTGTAGTAATGCCATATTGCTGTGTCATTACATCACCATACTTACGAATGGTTTCACTTAGTTTAATTACATGGAAAATCAGGGATGCGTTGAGGCTTTTTTTTATCATGTTTTAAGGTTTGTATACATTGCTGGTATTGGAAAGTTGCAGCTCACTTATGTTTACCAAACATTACCCGGCATTTTAAAAATAATAATTACTGAACAGGATTGTTTGGAAAAAGTAAGAACCGGCATTAATATATATTCCGGAATTTACAATTACACAACGATGTAACATACGGACAAAAAGCAGACACCCGGCAACACTGATATTTTATTTGAGCCACACAAAAGCATATCAGTTAATGTTCTTCAATGTTAAGGGTTTGGGTTTTTGTACAAATAAGATACAAACCGTTGCGGCTGCGCTAATATACAATAAAACACGGAAAGCTTCATGGTATTGAAAATCATTATTCTTTGCAATATTGCCTGTAACCCAGGCACCCATGGCACCGGCAATAGTATCCACCAGCGTTACTATACCGAGTATGCGGCCATAATGCGGCCCTGCATAATAATCTGCCACCAGTGTTTGTATCATGGTAAATACGCCGGCAAAACCAAAGCCATATACTATTACAAAAAGCCAGTTTAAACCA
The DNA here is from genome assembly GCA_043789265.1 of Chitinophagaceae bacterium. Taxonomy (GTDB): domain Bacteria; phylum Bacteroidota; class Bacteroidia; order Chitinophagales; family Chitinophagaceae; genus Ferruginibacter. The sequence goes on along the minus strand of JAYWIB010000065.1, from coordinate 3,138 downwards.
GGGTTTAAAAATGTAAACTGCAGAATAACAGCACCCGCTACCAGGCAGAGCATGGAAGCCAGCATGATATTTTTCTTTGAATAATTTTTATCGCTTGCATATCCAAAAACCAGTTTGCCCGCCACACTGCAGAGATAAAAAATGGCCACCAGCGAACTTTTATTTGCTTCCATGCCTATGGGCCTGGATGCATAATGCAGTGCCTGGTGTATGATGATGGACAGAATGCAAAACCACATGGCACCGGTAATAAACAGCAGCAGGTAAAATACAGGCATACGAAGCGCCTGGCCGTATGTGATGTAGCCTGCGCCTGTCAAATTATTTTCTGCAATACCATCCGGCTGCATACCGGCTTTTTCCGGTGAGTTTTTAACCCATATAAATACAGGTATAAGAGTGAATAAAAAAACGGCTATGCCCAGGATAAAGACAGCACTGCGCCAGCCAAAATTATTGTTTAAAACATTGGCCAGTGGATTAAAAATAAAACCACCAAGGCTGCTGGCCACTAGAAATATACCCACTGCCATCCCTCTTTTTTTTACAAACCATTTGGTAATAACATGCATGCTTGAGATGATGCCGCACAATACCAGCCCAAGTGCAAAAAGTATGTAAGCAAAAATCATCTGGCTGAGGGTATGCATTCGGGATATTAATACAAGACCTGCCAGAAAAAATATACTCCCGGCCATAATAATTTTTTTTGCATCCATTTTGTCCAGCAGCAAACCGGCAAGTATGGATGTAATGGCAACTGTAAAATATTGTATAAGGGTAGGGCGGCTCAGCATTTCATTGTTCCACTTAAATTCCTTCATCAGTTCCGGATAAAAGGTGGGTAATGTATTGGTGATAACACCGTTGGCAAAAAAATATGCAGTAAACAATGCGGCAAGAACTTTCCAGCCATAAAAGGATTTTTGCATAGCAGTTATTGGTTTTTGGTTATCAATATTTTTTAGAGTGTTCCTTTTATCGTGCCCCCATCCACCATCAATGTTTGCCCCGTTACATATCTGCTCTGCGGACTTAGCAGCCACAACGCAAGACCTGCAAAGTCTGCCGCTTCGCCCAAAGCACCAACAGGAATTTGATGAATGGCATTTTTCTTCACTTCTTCAAATGACAAACCTGTCTGTTCCGATTTTTTATTGTACAGCCTGTCAATAGCCGGTGTGTTGTGGCTGCCCGGTCCCATCAGATTCAATGTTACGCCACTTCGTGCAATTTCCTGACTCAGTGTTTTCACCATTCCAACAACTGCCAAACGCAATGAATTGCTTAGCACCAAATTTTCAATCGGCTGTTTTACTGATGAACTTTCAATGTACAGCATTCTGCCATAACCGGCCTTCATCATCTTTGGCACGAAGGCCTGAGTGATGGCAACTTTCCAGCGGAGAATTTTTTGATAGGCATCATCCCAGTCACTCAATGTTGTTTCCAAAACCATTTTTGCAGGAGGCCCGCCTGCATTTACCACTATGCCATGCAGCGGACGTTGTGCTATTTTTTGTTTTAATGTTTCAATAAGTTCCGGTGCTGTTATATCTCCGGCAACAATTTCTGCATTGGCATTGCTGCCATACATACTTTTTAATTTTTCTTCGCCCCTTGCCACAGCAATAATTTTGGCGTCTTCTTTCAATAATGCTTCAGCAATCGCTTTTCCAAAACCGGATGTTGCGCCGCCGACGATGAAGAGATGATTATTGATTTCTAAATTCATAAAAAGACAAATGTGCAAATTTGCTGATGTGCAGATTTGCGGATTTATTACATAAAAAATGTCATCGGGTAGCTGATGGGGTTTTCTTCTTTGATGAAGAAATTATTTTTCCTATCACGTTGTTAATCTCTTCAATCTTTGTCAGCAAATTTTTACAGTCAGGATAAGATTTAGAGTAATCACAAAGCAGCAACCAGTATTGCGTTTCTTCAGCTTCCTTGGCAGCAATTTTAAATTTATGAATAAAATCGGCCTTGCTTTCAGCGTTTTGTGCTTCCATTGAATTGGCGCCAATGGAAGTGCCCGATTTTAAAAGCTGTCTTGCAATTACATACTTTCTTTCTGCTTCAAGCTTTTTGCAATATTCAATCACCAAAAGTGAAAAGTCGAATGACAGTTTCAGAATCAGGTTTTTTTCGATGTTTTCCTTGTTCATAGCAGATATTTTTTAAATGAATAATTCAATCAAATAATCAAATCTATTCTTCCCATCCGCACATCGCTCAATCCGCACATCAGAAATCCGCACATTCGCACATTTTCAAATCTGCACATTGTTGTCAGTATGGTCTATGAAGATACTTCCCACCTGCTTCCCCAACAATATTTCCATTCTCATAAATCAAATTCCCTCTCAAAAAAGTGGCTTTCACCGGCCCGCTAAATTCATATCCTTCAAATACACTGTATCCCTGTGTGGATGGTGATGCTTTTGAATTTACCACAAAACTTTCATCTGGATTTATCAAAACAATATCTGCATCGTATCCTTCTGCAATATCGCCTTTGCTTTTCAAACCAAAACGCTGTGCAGGGTTCCAGGATGTGAGTTCGGCCATGCGGTTTAATGACAAGCCCCTTTTCTTTCCTTCTGTAAATAATCCGCTTAATAACATTTCTGTTCCGCCAAAGCCGCTCTTGGCAAGCCACACATTTTCTTTTTCATGTGTATCAGTTTTAAATTCTGCCTTGCAGCAGGCATGGTCACTGCACACCCAGTCGATATTGCCGGCATGCACATGCTCCCACAAATATTCCACGTCCTCACGGCTGCGGATAGGCGGATTTACTTTTGCATGCAGGCCGCATTCGCAATCATAATCCAAAATCAAATGTGCCAGCGTTACTTCCCTTCTAAAATTAATATGTGGAAAAACTGTCTGCATCATCATCGCTGCATCCACAGCCTTTGCGGATGTTAAATGAAGCAAGTTGATATTGGCGCATTCTGTTTCATGTGCTAAGTAAGAAGCAATAAAAATAGCAAGCCCTTCGCTATGTGGCGGTCTTGCTGCGCTGTATGCCCTCAGGCCTTTCAGCTTTCCTTCTTTCTGCACAATGTTGGTGTATGCCCTCATGATTTCTGCTGTTTCGCAATGCAGTCCAAGATTGATGCCGTCTGC
>JAYWIB010000064.1:0-5157 GCA_043789265.1 Chitinophagaceae bacterium | reverse complement strand
TTACATCCCTTAAATTTTTATAGTAAGCCTCCGCTGTTATACGCAGGGGGCTGTTGCCTTTTTTAATATTATAATCTACACCGGCCACCACCTGTATACTTTTTTGTGCCTTTACCTGTGTGTTTAAATTGCCATCATACTTTCGCAGCTCCCGGTAAAAGGGCGGCTGGCTGTACAGGCCCGTTGCTAATTTAAACACCGTGTTCTTCTGCCAGTTAGGTTTTATACTTACCTGTGCCCGTGGGCTCAGCAGCAGTTCTCCATTCAGCGAATTGTAATTGTAGCGTATGCCGTATTGCACACTGATGTCGCTTTTATTATTTTTCAGTACAATGTTGTCCTGCACATAGCCGCTGTATTTTTGTATGGAAAGTGTGGAAGCCGTATTTAAAAAACTGTTCAGCCTGCCCATGTTTACAGGCAATGAATAACCTGCACTGTCCTGGTACTCCCACTCGTACAGTTTGTCTTTAATATTTGTCTGTTCTATACTGTTACCAAACTGAATAAAATGTTTTCCTTTTTCCAGGCTGCCGCGGAGTGCCGCATTCCATACTTTAATGCTGAGATCGTTGCGGCCATAGTTTTGATAATAGCCGGCGCCAAGCGGATTTACTATTTGTCCAAAACTGCTGCTTGCATTATCAAAATCTCTGTCGCCAAAAAGATAAGCACCTGCTATATCAAAATTTTCTTTTTCGGTATTGCTGAAATAACTCAGCATCCATTTTAATTTTAAATTTTTAGCCGGCTGATATGCGGCACTCAGGCCGAGCAGGTTTGTTTTATACCCATCTTTTTCCCTGCCTTCAAAAAATATATCAAGCCCCAGGTTGGCAGTAAACAAGGGAGAAAAAACCGACGTGGTTTTTTTTGCTGACTCCGGTAAAAAAGTAAATTTGGTAACAGAATAATTGCCCAGCAATTCCAGTTGCCATTTATCACTTAGCCTGTAAGTAATGTATCCCTGTATATCGGATGAGGATGGAATGTAGGCCCCCATTGTTTCCTGAGAGCCCAGCAGATTTCGGTTAGTTTTGTTGCGTACACCAAGCAGGTAAGTAAATTTTTCATTTTTTCCGCTGCCTTCTACATGCAGCCCCTGCTCCAGCAAACTTACATACGCAGCACCTCCAAATGTTTTTGGTTTTTTGTATTGTATGTCCAGCACGCTGCTCATCTTATCTCCGTATTTTGCCTGAAAGCCTCCGTTGTAAAAACTTACATTTCTTGCCATTTCCGGATTAATAAAACTCAGGCCTTCCTGCTGGCCGCTGCGTACCAAATACGGACGAAAAATTTCAAAGTCATTGATGTAAATAAGGTTCTCATCATAATTGCCACCACGTACACTGTATTGCGAGGTAAGTTCATTGTTGCTGCCCACCAAAATTTTTATTAAGCCTTCAATACCACCGGTGGTGCTGGGCAGTGCAAGCGCATTTTTCGGATTTATTTTTGTAAGCCCCAGTTCTTTTCTTTCTTTCTCATCCATTATCACCACCGTCTCCAGTGTTTTGCCGCCTCGTTCCATATGCACCCATATTTTTTCTTCTTCCTGATCACTCAGGTAAAAATTTTTTTGTGTTTCGTTGTAACCGGTATAAGAAAAGATTAACGCCAAAGATTTTTCTGCATTTACCTGTATGCGGAAGTTGCCCGCAGTATCACTCAGCACGCCCTTTGTTTTGCCCAGCACCATTATGGAAACGCCGCTTAAAGGGTTGTCATTTTCATCCACCGTTTTGCCGCTGATAAAGGCAATTTTTTTTTGTGCAGCCGCTGATAAACAAAATATTGAAAAAATTACAGGCAGAAATATTCTCATGTTATGAAGGTAAATGATTTATTGTTTTTTACATTTGGTAAAAATAACTGGAGGTGATAAAAAACAATTTAATAATTATGCTGCTTGCATTTTTTTGCTGCCATTGCTCAGACAGCAATAGTACAAACAATGGTAAAGCAAACAGCAAAACAGCCATCGACAGTTTGAATGATGCTGCAGAAATCTTTAAACAGAAACTGATTGATTTATCTTCCAGTAAAAATATGGCAGACATTCTTTGCCAGGGATGGGAGCTGGAAGAGGATCTGGAAGCACTCACCATGTCTAACGACGCAATGGGCATGCAGCCTTTCCGCAGTTTTTATTTATCTGCAGATTCCACTTATGTAAAAGACCCACGAAACGTGATGGAATACGGGCAATGGAAATTTGACAATACTGCCAAAACAATTACACTGAACCGCAGCACCGGCGAAAAGGATGTATATAAAATTGGTGCGCTTGCCAGCAACGAACTGATTGCTGTAAATAATGGCCTGGCCAGTGTTACTAAATTAAAATATGTTTCGGGCGGAAAAAGATACCGCAATGCTTCCGATGACCCATGGCACATCAGTAACAACAGGTGGCGCATAAAACCGGCAAAGCCCGAAACAGATGAGGCCATCCGCCAGCGGGTGAAAGAATTTATTTATTTCCATATTTTATTTTACAGGGATAATATTGCCAGAGACAAAAAAGTAATTTCATTTTATGGCATACCCACCTGCCTTAAATGGTATGCCGGTGGAATTATTATTATTAAAAAAGATGAGTTGCCCGCCAACTGGTTTGATTGCTTTTACAACAAGGCACAGGCCATGAAGGGCTATGGAGTAATGGATGATGTAATTGGCAAAAAATATAAATGGACTAAGGGACAAGCCAGTTGGGTAAAAAAGAATTTGGCTGTGCTGGAGCAGATGTACCAAAAAATATAAGCCGGTTACAAAGCCTTTAATTTTTTTATTGTATCCATCGGGTCGGCACTTTTAAAAACCGTGTTGCCTGCCACCAGTACACTGGCTCCTGCATGTACAATCATTGCCGCATTTTCAAGCGTAACTCCGCCATCTATTTCTATGTGCACATCCAGTGACTGTTCATCAATCATGTGGCGGAGTTCTTTTATTTTATTAATTGTATTAGGTATAAACGACTGGCCGCCAAAGCCGGGGTTTACACTCATCAGGCATACGAGGTCAATGTCTTGTAAAATATCTTTTAATAAATGCACAGGTGTGTGCGGATTAAGCGCCACACCCGCTTTCATGCCCAAACTTTTTATTTGCTGTATGTCTCTGTGCAGGTGTGTGCAGGCTTCTATATGCACCGTTAAAATATCAGCACCGGCATTTTTAAATGCATCTGTATATTTTCCGGGTTCTTCTATCATCAGGTGTACATCGCATACTTTGCCGGTAGCTTTTCTAAAAAATTCAATCAGCATCGGACCAAAACTAATATTGGGTACAAAGCGGCCATCCATTACATCCAGGTGATACCAGTCAGCTTCACTGCCATTCAGCATGTCGCATTCTTTTTGCAATTGTAAAAAATTTGCAGCAAGTAAAGAAGGAGCAATGATGGGCATGTTCTGTTTTTTTTATTGATGTTATAGCTTACAACTTATTACTTACAACTTATTACTTACAACTTACAACTTATTACTTATTCTACTATTCCTTCTCCTCATCTCACTGCACCCATTTTTGCCAATGCATCTTTTGCTTCAATGTAATTGGGATCTATCTGCAATGCCAGTTGATAATTCTGTATGGCGGCTTCCCTTTCATTTAATTTTTCGTAACAGCGCCCCATCCAGTAGTAGGCCTCATCATAAGTTTTTTTTACAGCTACAGCAAGTTCCAGAGTTTTCAATGCATCTAAATATTTTCCCAGATCATACAGGCACTCTGCCTTTTCCCGGTAAGCAAGTACATTGGTATAGTCTGCAGAAATACATTGATCAAAAAAAGAAACAGCCTGTAGTTTATCACCTGTACTGTTGTGATAAAGCCCCTGAATAAATAAGCCCTGGTATTTTGCACCGCCTGCCGTAAGCAATTGTGCCATCGCAATGGCGAGCGGATTTTTTGTAAGTGCATATAATGTACCCAGCGACATCATGTATTCAGGCTTAGGTGAAAAACGTAATGTTTTTTCCCAGGCATTGATGGCCTGCAGTGTGTCATCATTTTCTGAATGCAGTGCTGCCTTCATATACCACAGCCTTTCGCTGGCACTGTCTTTTTTCAACGCATTATCCGTTTCTGCAATGGCCTGGCTGTAGTTACCATTCTCCCTGAAATACTGTACCAGATTCTCTTTCAGCAAAAGCGAATCGGGATATTTAGCAATTAAATCCCTGAGCTTTTTTTCTCCTTCGGGCATTGCAGTTGTTGCTGTATCAGCAGTGCTGGTAGTATTGTTACATGCAATGAGGCTGCTTGCAGCAAACAGCCAGTATAATAAAAAATTTTTTGTCATGGAAATTTGTAGTCCGCAAAAATAAGTGTTACCCATGTATCGTATGCTAAAAAAATTTATAAGCAAAATTGAAAATGCATTTGCATACAATCGTTTTTTTAATCATCGTTTGCCCAGCTCTATCACCTCGCAATCTTTTATGTTTTTTCCATCAATTGCAAAACGTATTACTGTCCTCATCTTGTGCCAGCCATGCCTGCCCGCCGCACCGGGGTTCATGTGCAGGCAGTTGAGTTTATCATCGTACATAATTTTTAAAATGTGCGAATGCCCGCTGATAAAAAGCTGTGGCTGATGAAGCTGTAATTCTTTTTTTGTTGCAGCATTGTAGTTGGGGGGATAACCACCAATATGCCGCATCATTACTTTTACTTCTTCACACATAAAAACCAATTGCTCCGTATATCCACTTCTTATATCGTTGCCGTCAATGTTTCCGTACACACCTTTCAACGTCTTGAACGAATTAAATGAATCCACAACAGTTTCTCCAAAATCTCCTCCATGCCACACTTCATCACAGTCTTTGAAATGCTCAAATATGGCTTCATCCACAAAGCCGTGAGTGTCCGATATCAATCCAATTTTTGTCATGGGAAGTAAAGATAAATTGAGTTCAGTGTACAATTATGACCCAATCCAATGATATTTTATAAAAATTCTTTAGTAACAAATAATTACTTTTACGGTATGCCAGTTACGTCCATTTCTCAATTAGATCCCAGGGGTAATTACACCTATGCTGATTACCTTACCTGGAGGTTTGAACAAATGGTAGAATTGATACAAGGACAATTGTTTATTTTAAGCCCTGCACCTGCCAACAGGCACCAGGCGAT
>JAYWIB010000063.1:0-5164 GCA_043789265.1 Chitinophagaceae bacterium | reverse complement strand
CGGTGTGTAAAGAAGGTGCTTCATAAAAACCCTTGCTGAGCGCCTGTTGCCACAGTGCCGCAGTTACTACATGATAAATCATTCGTCCAGTAATTTTACGAGTAAAAGCAATTCTTCCCTTTTATATTGATTGCGATCGTTGTCGAAACATTTGCTCAGTTCTTCCAGCAAAAATTGTATCAACTGTTTGTTATTCATTGCCCGGAAATAAGATGTAGTGGGCGGCACAGAAATTCGTTTAAAATAATTTTCTATATCCTTGTGCGAATACACCTGCCCGTTAAGCGGATCAATATAAAATTTTATTTTTTCTGAATTGTGCGCCATCGGATTTAAGATTTCCATTTGGGGATCAATATATGCCAGTATAAATTGCCTCGGTATGTTAATGGCTCTTACCGGAATATCCAGCAGTTCGCAAAACACCAGGTACAGTATACCATTGCTGATGGCATTTCCTTTTTTTGTTTCAAGTGTTTTATTTATCAAAAAATCTTCGGGCTGACTGTAAGCAATTTCCACCCCCTGCAGTTTATAATAATTATACAGTATGCTGGAGATAACGGTAACCTGCTCCAGCGGTGTAAGAAAATTATTAAGCTCCAGCCAAATGTTGCGGCGTATTTTTTCTGCTTCCTGCAGTACTTCTTTTTCCTGAATCTCGGGGTAATGATACCTTGCTGTATGTATGGCACCCTGCAGCAGGCCGCCTGCAGCGCTTTTCCATTCGCTAAAGCTAGCGGTAAGATCACGAAAGTGCAGTTTGTGAATCATGGTTTCAATCCGCTCCTGCACTTCTTCATTAATGGTTTGTTCCCACAGATTTTCCAGGTTGGGAATGATGTCTTTTCCCAGGGAAATAATTTTATCACAAACCGTATGGTATACCTCTTCATCCGGATCATCTATCAGGTGCAGCAATGCGGCTATTTCTTTATTTTCTTTCAATCGGTTTGAATTTAAAAATTGAATTTCGTTAAACGGAGTCTTATGGGAACAAAAATATTTTCCACACCTGTTGATTACGCAGACAGATGCTGACGGATGTGTGTGAACGAATAAAAAATGCATGAAAGATTTTCTTTCATGCATGCGAATTAATATGCTGTTTATTTCTTTTTAGCTGCCTTCTTTTTAGCCGGTGCTTTTTTATCAAAAGCTTTTGGATCCTGCGCCACAATCATTTTTTTTATTTCATCCAGTTCAATGTTTTCCAGTTCTGCAGCTGTGTACTTTGTATTTGCTTTACTGGTGCCCAGCTTCATCATCTTTTTACCGAACCTGATAAACGGGCCCCAGCGTCCGTTTTCGATGGCAATTTTTTCTTCGGGCCATTGCTTTATAAAACGATTGGCTTCTTTCTCAATTTTTTTTGCAATCAGTTCTTCACAATCTTTTTGCGTAAGCGCATCAAAGTTATACGCCCTTGGCATGTTGATGAATAAATCGTTCCATTTAATAAAGGGGCCAAATCTTCCTTTGCCTTTTGTTACAGGCTTTTCATCATACCACGCAATGGGTGCATCTTCCACCTGCTTTGCATTGATGATTTCTATTGCCCTGTCTAAATCCACATCTGTGGGTTCTTCTCCTTTAGGGATAGAAATGAATTGTTCGCCCCATTTTACGTACGGCCCAAAGCGGCCAATATTTACACTCACTTCTAAATCCTGATGATCGCCCAATACCAGGGGCAGCTTAAATAATTCAAGCGCCTCGTCCAGTGTAATGGTTTCAATGCTTTGCCCTGCCTTTAGTTTTGCATAGCGTGGTTTTTCCTCATCCGTTTGGGCACCCACCTGCACCATCGGGCCATAGCGACCCATACGTGCGGTAATGGGTTTGCCACCTTCATCCACACCCAGCATTCTTTCGCCTACGGCTCTCACAGCAGTTTCCAGTGTATGCTCCACACCGCTGTGGAAAGGCTCGTAGAAATCTTTAACCATCGCTGCCCATTTCATTTTTCCTTCAGCCACCTCGTCAAATTCTTTTTCAATATTGGCTGTAAAAGAGTAGTCCATTACTTTATCAAAGTGCAGGTTTAAAAAATCGGTAACCACCAGGCCTAAATCGGTAGGAAACAATTTTGATTTTTCTGCGCCGGTGTTTTCCTGCTCCGTAATTTTTTCTATGCTGTCATTTTTTAATTTCAAAATCCGGAAAGATCTTTTTACACCTTCTTTATCTTTTTTCTCTACATAATTTCTTTTGACGATGGTGGAGATGGTGGGGGCATATGTACTCGGCCTGCCTATGCCAAGTTCTTCCAGTTTTTTTACGAGCGATGCTTCTGTATATCTTGCTGCATGCCGGGTAAAACGTTCGGTAGCCAGCATTTGATTGAAGGCCAGCACCTGGCCGGCAGTTAAATTGGGGAGCCTGCTTTCGCCTTCCTCTTCTGCATCTTCATCATCATTGCTTTCTATATATACTTTTAAAAAACCATCAAATTTTAAAACCTCACCCGTAGCCGTTAGTTCATCCTTATTTGTGCTGATGCTTATTTTTGCAGTTGTTTTCTCCAGCTCTGCATCACTCATCTGCGATGCGATGGTGCGTTTCCAAATCAGTTCATACAGGCGGTTAAGCTCGGCATCGCTTACGGTACTGTGCTGCATGTAGGTGGGCCGTATGGCTTCATGGGCTTCCTGTGCGCTTTCGTTTTTGTTTTTGTATTTACGCACCTGCAGGTATTTATCTCCAAAGCTGCCGGTGATGGTTTCTTTAATGGCATCCATGGCCGTATCGCCCAGGTTTACACTGTCGGTACGCATGTACGTTATCTTACCGCTTTCGTACAGGCGCTGTGCCAGCAGCATTGTTTTACTTACACCATAGCCAAGCTTACGGCTGGCTTCCTGCTGCAGGGTAGAGGTGGTAAAAGGCGCTGCAGGCGTACGTTTTCCCGGCCGAACCTGTATATCTTTAACTGTATAGGTGGCGCCCCTGCAGCTTTCTAAAAATTTTGCGGCATCTTCCTCAGCATTGTATTTAGCATCTTCTGCTTTAAAGTTTACTGTTTTATTATTAAGGCCTGTAGCCGCCAGTGATGCTTCTATTTTAAAACTGCCTACGGCAGTAAACTGGTTGATTTCCCTTTCTTTTTCTACAATTAATTTTACTGCCACACTTTGTACACGGCCAGCGCTGAGGCCGCCGCTCATGCCAATTTTTCTCCACAGCACAGGGCTTAATTCAAAGCCTACCAGCCTGTCCACCACCCGTCTTGCCTGTTGCGCATTTACTAAATTCATATCTATAGTACGTGGGTTACGCACTGCTTTTTCAATGGCCGGTTTTGTAATTTCATGAAACACGATGCGTTTGGTGGTGTGGGGATCAAGATTTAATACTTCTGCTAAATGCCAGCTAATGCTTTCTCCTTCCCGGTCTTCATCCGATGCCAGCCATACTTCGTCACTTTTCTTTGCAAGGCTTTTTAATTCTCTTACCACCTTTTCTTTTTCGGCAGGTACAATGTATTTGGGCGCAAAATTATTTTTTACATCAATGCCCATATCATTTTTTTCAAGGTCACGGATATGACCAAAACAACTCTTTACCTCAAAGTCTTTGCCCAGTATGGCTTCAATGGTTTTTGCCTTTGCCGGTGACTCTACTATTAACAGGTTCTTCGCCATAATTTTTTTTATCTGCTTTGCTGCTTTTGGTGTTTGTAATGCAGTTGATAAGTTATTTTTTATTGTAATTTTTTACACAATTAATCAGCATGTATGCTGTAACTGAGCAATGCAATATTACTCCAAAATTAAAAAATCAAAATTTTTCCTGAAAACAGGCTTGCAGTAAAAGTATGTTTATAAAAAATCAATTACTCTTTTTTTTACTGCAGCATCATGGTATATACGGCGGTGGCCAAGGCCTTTGGTGATAACAAAAGATACGTTTACAAAGTTTTTTTCTTTTACCTGCAGCGCATCTGCAAGCGGTGTTACATCATCATCTTCATCGTGTATCCACAAAACAGTTGCAGTAATATTTTTCATTGCACGCCGGATGGAAAACCATTTTGGATGTTGTCCGCTTTTTTCAATTATCACATTGTCAAATTCTTTTCTTATGGTGCTGTCTTTTATCTGCAGTATGGCGAAGGCGGCGTCAATGGCAGATGTGGTTTCGGTGGCGGGCGCTATCAACACCACTTTTGTATGCTCATCGTGTTTTATCTTTTCAAGCGCCAGTGCCAGTGCTATGCCGCCAAATGAATGCCCAATAAAACCGCTTACGGGTCCAAATCTTTTTATTACCTGTACTATCATATCAGCATACTCCAGCGCATTGATGGTGGTGCCGCCGCTGCGGCCATGTGCCGGTGCATCAAAGGCTATTACTTCATACCCCTTATCCAGCAGCGGCTCTACAAAATTGCTGAACTTGTATGCTGCCGAACTAAAGCCGTGTAAAATTAACATGCGGTGTGGTTTTTTATGATTCCACCGGTAGCCTTTTACTGTAATTCCGTTTGCTTTGTATTGTATTTCTTCTGCCCATTTAAAAATACTTGGTACTCTTTTTACCGGCTCACCGGCAGGTGTGCAAAATAATTTGAACGCCTGCTCTGCCGCTTTTCTTTTGGAGATAAGTGCAAGGGCTTTAAATTTAAGCCGCATATACCTAATTGCTAATTTTTGTTTTAATTTCATCCACACAAAAATAAGGATATGAAGGTAGTAATTATTGGAGCCGGCAATGTAGCCACAGTTTTTGGGCGGCTTATAAAAAAGGCCGATCATGAAATAGTGCAGGTAATCAGCAAAAGCGGTTCCACGGCAAAGCTGCTGGCAGAGGAGCTGTTGTGTGCTTACAGCAGCGATTTGTCTGCTATAAATTTAAATGCTGACATATACATTGTTGCCATGTCGGATGCAGCGCTTAACGATATCAGGGAACACATACAACTGGGCGATAAAATTACTGTGCATACAGCAGGGTCTGTTTCGAAAGATATTTTAAAAGATATTTCCACCAGCTATGGTGTGCTGTATCCGTTTCAAAGCCTGCGAAAAGAAAACAGGGATACTGATTTAAAAATTCCCCTGCTTGTTGATGGCAACTCACCGGAATGCATCCACGCAGTTGAAATGTTTGCACTAAGTATTTCGGATACCGTCCGCAGGGCTACAGATGATGAAAGACTAAA
>JAYWIB010000062.1:0-5186 GCA_043789265.1 Chitinophagaceae bacterium | reverse complement strand
GCAGGCAGATGGATGAAAAACTCGGCCGTCCTGCAGGCCAATCAGAAAAACTGATTACTTACGTAAAAGACAGGGCTGGCCACGATTTGCGCTATGCCATCGATGCCACTAAATTGAAAAATGAACTCGGCTGGGTGCCATCGCTCCAGTTTGAAGAAGGTATATCCAAAACAATTGACTGGTATTTAAATAACAGCGAATGGCTGAATGCTGTAACCAGCGGGAACTACCAAAATTATTACGAAGGACAATATCATAAACGTTAAGAGGTTTAGGGTTTAGGGGTTTAGAAGGTTTAGTTGGGGTTCAATTTTTTAAAGTTGTTTTATAAACTCTAAAACTATTTTTATGAGAATGTATTCATTTGAAAAGCTGAATTGCTGGCAACATGCAAGAAAGCTGGCAGTTTGGACTTATACAAACACGAAGGATTTTCCTCCGGAAGAAAGATTTGGGATAGTTTCACAGATGCGGAGGGCTGCCATTTCAATAGCATCAAATATTGCAGAGGGCACTTCCCGTAAAACAGCAAAAGATCAGTCGCATTTCAGCACAATTTCCTACAGCAGCACGATAGAACTTTTGAATGACCTTATCATTTCAAACGATCTCATGTTCTTATCAGATGAAAGGTATACAAAAGGAAGGGAGTTGATTGAAAAACAAACATTGCTGATTGCAGGTTTACGCAAATTTCAAAATCAAAAACCCAAACCGTCCAAAGCCTAAACACCTAAACTTCTAAACATCTAAACCAATCATGAAAGGAATTATTTTGGCAGGCGGCAGCGGTACAAGACTGTACCCAATTACAATGGGCATCAGTAAACAGCTAATGCCTATTTACGACAAACCAATGATCTATTATCCGCTGAGCACATTGATGCTTGCAGGGATAAATGAAATTTTAATTATTACCACACCAGATGATCAAAGCCAGTTTATGCGGCTGTTGGGTGATGGTTCGCAATGGGGTTGTAAGATAGCTTATGCCAAACAGGAAGTACCCAACGGCCTGGCACAGGCATTTGTAATTGGTGAAGAATTTATTGGAAGCGATAGTGTAGCGCTTGTACTTGGGGATAATATTTTTTATGGCACCGGCTTTAGTAAACTGCTGCAAAGCTCGGCCAATCCGGATGGTGCGGTAATATTTGCCTACGCCGTAAGCGATCCGGAAAGATATGGTGTGGTAGAGTTTGACGATCATTTTACCGCCCTTAGCATTGAAGAAAAACCAGCTCAGCCAAAAAGCAATTATGCGGTACCCGGTTTATATTTTTACGACAACTCGGTAGTACATATTGCAAAAAATATAGCGCCCAGCCCAAGAGGCGAATATGAAATTACTGATGTAAACAGGGTGTACCTGGAAAATAAAAAGCTTAAAGTGGGCGTTCTTAACAGGGGATTTGCCTGGTTAGATACAGGCACCTTTGAATCTTTAAGCGACGCAACCGAATATGTACGGGTAATTGAACACAGGCAGGGCCTTAAAATTGGCTGCCCCGAAGAAATTGCCTGGCGTATGGGCTATATCAGCAAAGAACAGTTGATGGTGCAGGCCGAAAAACTGAAGAAGAGCGGATATGGTGAATACCTCAAAAGGGTTGCCCAGTAAATTTTCAAAGGGCTATCTCTTTAAAAAATTACTTTGATGGCCAGCATATCCAGCATCTTTAAATTACGCAGACACACCGGTGTTCAGGCAGCAGCCATCTATACCTTTTCCAATTTTTTTAATAAAGGCGTTTCATTTTTACTGCTGTTTTATTTTGCGCAGGTGCTTACCGAAAGCGATTTTGGTCTGCTGAACCTGTTCAGCAACAGCATGCTTTTTTTAATGCCCTTTGTTTCTATGGGCATCCTGCAGTCTGCCAATACAGAATTTTTTAAATTACCCAAAAAAGATTTTCGAAATTTCTTTACCAGTACATTGCTAATGCCGGCAGCAGTATCACTGCTGGCCATGGTAGTGCTGTTTGTTTTTAAGGATACTATTCAGCAGCGATATCCATTTAAAACTATTTTTATATTGCTTGTTCCGCTTATTACTTTTTTTTCTTTTTTAAATGAACATCTTATCAATATAGTGCGGAACAACCAGGAACCGTTCAAATATTTAAGGATAAACTTTGGGCGGCTGCTTGCTGAAATAACACTCGCCGTTTTTTTTATCAGCATTTTTAATTGTGGATGGATGGGCAGGGTGATGGCAATTTTTATTTCCTTTCTTTTTATTGCAGCCTATGCTGTTTTTTATTTTTATGAGCAGGGATATATTTTTGGCAGTATTTCAAAAAAATATCTCAGGGCCGAAATTTTATACAGTGTACCCATCATCGTTTTACAGATAAGCACTTTTTGCATGAGTGCTTCAGGCGGATATTTTATAGAGTTTTTTACACATGATTTTTCCGCTGTGGGTGTATACAGTGTGGCAGTAACTTTCGGCTCGGTAATATTGGTATTGTGTACAGCATTGCTGCAGTATGTATATCCAAAAGTGTACGGCATTCTATCCGAAAAAGAAGTGAACTATGCAGCCATACGCAAAATATTTTTGTTTTATACCGGCACCATGCTGCTGGGTACTGCAGCCGTAATGCTCGCCACCCCACTGGCTTACAGCTTTCTGCTCAAGCCTTCTTACAGCCCCGGCATCCGCTATTTTTATTTAATTTGCCTGGGCAATTTGTTTTGGTCTATCAGTTATTTTTTCTACAGCTTTATGCTGTATCACAAGCAAAAAAGAAAAATCTTAACGGTGTCCCTGCTCTCCATTTTTATCAGCTTTACCACCAATTATTTTTTTACTAAACAAGGTGGCAGCTTTGGCGCTGCTGCTGCAGTATGCTTTTCTTATTTTGCTGTATTGATTATTACAACAGGCTTTGTATTCAATTACATCAGCACCATCTTTAATTTAAAAATCATAAAATCTGCTTAAATGTTTTTCAACACAAAACCACTTTACTCGCTGCTGGAAAAAATTACGTTGGGCAAAGGCCTGCCTAAAACGGTGAACGGTGTAAAAGTAAAACTGCCGGCAAGATATATCCGTTATTTTCAGCACGACTATGAGGCAGAGAATTTTGTATTTCTTAAATCAGCCTGTACACCCGGGGCTGTAGTGCTGGATATTGGTGCACACATTGGTTTATTCTCCAGCATTGCTGCTAAAAATTTGAATAACAATACCACCATTTTTGCATTTGAACCAACACCCAATACCATTGCGGTATTACAGCAAACCATCCGCATCAATAAGCTGCAGCAGGTGGTGCAGCCGGTAAGGCAGGCCATGGGCAGGCAGGTGGGCACCACTACTTTTTTTATTTCAGAGAATGAAGCAGATAACAGCAACAGCCTTGTATCTTACAAAGAAGACAGAAAACTGGCTGCCGTAAATGTGGACATCAATACCATTGATAATTTTGTGTCAGCAAAAAAATTAGCACGCCTTGATTTTATAAAAATAGATGCAGAGGGCGCCGAGTATGATGTATTACAGGGCGGCGTAGAAGTATTTAAACAATACCGGCCTGCCGCCATACTTGCGCTGCATCCGGAGCCTATTGCAAAAAAAGGTGACAGGATGGAAGACATTTATGATTTACTTGTAAGCCTGCAGTACAATATATATTTTAATAACCAGCCCATTTCCAAAGAGGCGTGCTGTGCAAAAAAAGATTTATTCGACTTACAGCTTACACCAAAAAACATACATCAAAACTAACCCGACTTTAACTTCAGAAAATTATATTGCTCCTGGCGATAATGAAAAAAACAATTGTTCATATCATTGACAACATGAGCCGGGGCGGCGCAGAAACCATGCTGGTGGCTGTTATTAAAGAGCTATCTGATTATAATAATATTCTGGTAACACTTACTGACCGAAATGATTTTGGCAGTGAATTACAGTGTGATAAAAAATATTGCCTGCATGCAAACTCCCGCTGGCAGCTTCCCTTTGCCGCACACCGCTTAAAAAAAATCATTAAAGAAAATAACGCAAGCATTGTACACAGTCATTTGTACTGGAGTACCATTGTTGCAAGAATGGGTACGCCCCGTGCCGTTCCTCTGGTATCCACCATACACACATTTGCATCGGCCTCTGTTGAGTACGGCCCCTGGCACATGCGCTGTATGGAGCGCCTTACTTACAAAATAAGAAAGAGCAGCATTATTGCTGTGGCACAAACGGCGCTGGATGATTATTTTAATTACATAAACGTGCTTCCGCACAAAGCTTACAAGCTGTATACTTTTGCCAACCAGTCATTCTTAACCGACACCGCTCCGGCTGTTAAAAAAAATGAACCTTCAGTTTTCAGGATAATTACAGTGGGCAATTTAAAGGATGCGAAAAATCATGCTTTTTTACTGGAAGTATTTAAACAATTAAAAGATAAAAATATCCACCTCGATATTTTTGGCCAGGGCCCTTTGCAGCAAAGCCTTCAGCAACTGATTGATGAACAGCAACTGCCAGTTACTTTAAAAGGACAGGCATCCGGGCTTGATAAAATAATACGGGAGTACGATTTGTATATCATGTCATCCGCATACGAAGGCTTTTCGTTGAGTGTGCTTGAAGCTATGGCAGCGGGCATGCCCCTGCTGTTATCAGATATCCCATCCTTCAAAGAACAGTGCGGTGATGCAGCTATTTATTTTAATCTTACAAATCAAAGCGATTTTATTGATAAACTATCGGTGTTGATGCAGGACACAGAACGGCGTGAAACGCTTGGCAGCAGTGCAAAAAAACGGATGCTGGAAAATTTTACCATAGATAAACATGTAAACAGTTTACAAAAAATATATACTGCGGCCATTGCCCTTCACCCATTGCCGCAGCCTGCGTAATACCACAACTTCTGAAATAATATTCAGGTATTTTCGTTCCTATACAAACTAATTCCATGTGCGGCATAGCCGGTTATATTTCTCTCACCAGCAACATTACCGAAAATCAATTAGAGCAGGCTGCTGCTATATTACAGCACCGTGGGCCGGATGCAGCAGGCTTTTATTTTTCGGATGATAAAAAAGTTGGGCTGGCACACCGCCGTTTATCTATTCTTGATTTATCATCTGCCGCCAACCAGCCTTTTCATTCTGCAGATGGCAGGTATTGCATGTTGTACAATGGGGAGATTTACAATTTTAAAGAA
>JAYWIB010000061.1:0-5192 GCA_043789265.1 Chitinophagaceae bacterium | reverse complement strand
TTATCGGTTACCCTGTTCATACTTTGTACCAGTTTTGCACTGTCATCTTTTCCCAATACGGTGCTGTAGCTGGTATAAAAATTTGCCAGGCATTTATTTAGCTGAGGCTGCAGGTGTTTGCCCTTTGCTGTAGGATACACACTGGTGGTTTTTCCTTCAGCTGTTCTTGTCACTAATTTTTTTTCTTCCAGCTTTTCTATTAACCGTGTGATGGTACTTGGCGTAAGCAGCAACTGGTTCACCAATTCAGAAGGCTGTATACCCGGCTGCTCAATGGCGAGCATCAGCAGGTAAGCATGGCTGGGGCTAAGGTTCACCTCCTTCCAGCTTTGCTGCGCCAGCTTTTCAATTTTGCGTGCCAAAGCATTGCTGGAAAAATACATGCACCTGCAATATCTACTTTCGGTGGCTTTCATTTTCAGACGCAAAGAAAAGAGATTTTATTTGTATGTACAAATGTTTTACCTGCATCGCATTGCCGTTAAAAAAAATGGTATAAAAGAACCAGCCTGCCCCAACATCTGGCAAGAGGTCATCATTATTTATTCTTTACTTTTACAGCATGGTAAATCCAAATTTAAATAAGGAAGGGGAATCACTGAATGCTGCGGAAAAGGAATTTGAAAATAATATCCGTCCTGCGGAGATGGCTGATTTTTCGGGCCAGCCGCAAACGATAGAAAACCTGCGTATTTTTATTAAGGCTGCAAAAATAAGGGGCGAAGCCCTGGATCATATTTTATTTCATGGCCCGCCGGGACTGGGCAAAACAACACTCAGCAGGATAGTAGCCAATGAACTGGGTGTAAGCATCAAAGAAACAAGCGGCCCCGTAATTGAAAAGCCCGGCGACCTTGCCGGCCTGCTCACCAACCTGGAAACAAATGATGTATTGTTTATTGATGAAATTCATCGCCTCAGCAATGTGGTGGAAGAATATTTGTATGCGGCCATGGAAGACTTCAGAATAGACATCATGATAGACAGTGGCCCCAATGCAAGAAGTGTTCAAATCAATTTAAACCCTTTTACATTAATTGGCGCCACCACACGGAGCGGTTTATTAACGGCTCCGTTGCTGTCACGGTTTGGCATTAAATCCCGGTTGGAATATTACAATGCTGCCACGCTGCAAAAAATTATTTTAAGAAGTGCCGGCATTCTCGGCACTTCCATACAAACGGATGCTGCCGATGAAATTGCCCGCCGCAGCCGCGGCACACCACGTATTGCCAACGGGCTGCTGCGGAGGGTACGGGATTTTGCACAGGTATTAAACGACGGGCAAATAGACATTGGCATTACACAACATTCGCTAAAGGCCTTGAATGTAGATGAGCATGGCCTGGATGATATGGACAACCGCATTCTGCATGCTATTATTGATAAATTTAAAGGTGGCCCGGTAGGCATTACCACCATTGCCACAGCGGTGGGAGAAGAAGCAGGCACGCTGGAAGAAGTATATGAACCATTCCTGATACAGGAAGGTTTTTTACAAAGAACGGCACGAGGAAGAGAAGCTACCGCAAAGGCCTACACGCATTTAGGCAAAATAAAAACAATGGGTGATGAAGGCGGCTTATTCAGTTAACATGGCATAAAAAAAGACAGTATTTACACTGTCTTTTTTGTAGTTGAAGCCTTAATTTATTCTGCCACCAGCCTGAAACCATTACCATGAATGTTTACGATTTCAATGGCGGGATCTTCTTTTAAATACTTACGCAGTTTGGCTATGTACACATCCATACTTCTGCCGTTAAAATAAGTATCGCTGCCCCATATTTTTTTTAATGCTATCTCCCTTGGAAGCAAATCATTTTTATACTCACACATCATCTTCAGCAATTCGCTTTCTTTTGGTGAAAGCACCTGCACTTTTCCATTAATGGTCAACTCCCGCAGGCGTGGGTTAAAATGATATTTACCCATATCAAATTCGGCATTCATTTCTTCCCGGTGCAGCTCTTCATTGCGCTTTAGTATGGCTTTTATTTTCAAGAGCAATACTTCGCTGTCGAAAGGTTTGGTTATATAATCATCTGCTCCCAGCTTATATCCCTGTATAATATCATCCTTCATTGTTTTTGCCGAAAGGAAGAAAAGCGGCACATCAGGATTGATGTCCCTGATTTCTTCTGCCAGTGTAAAGCCATCCATATTCGGCATCATTACATCTAACAGACAAATATCAAATTTCTCCCGCTGAAATGCAGCAAGACCCAGTTTGCCATCTCTCTCCAGTATAACTTCATAGTCATTCAGCTCCAGGTAATTTTTTAATACCATTCCCAGGTTGGTATCATCTTCGCACAATAATATTTTTGGTTTTACTGTATCCATGTTTGTATGTTTTAATAACAAATAAAATTAATTCATTTTTGATGAAGCTAATATAGTGCCTAATTTTTTGTTAAAGGGCTTTTAAGTTTTACAACGTGCTATTATTATTTTTTTGCGGCAATGTGCAAAAAACACGGCATACAAAAAGACATGTGCTGATAAAAAGCACAAAGCCAGCTTTGATAAAACTGGCTTTGATAAAACAACTTGCTAATCATTACTGTTGAAAATCATTTTCCGTTATCCCTTCATTCAGTTTAAAGTCAGTATATTTTATTGTAAACTCCTGCCCTGCTACATTCCGTGTCACTTCTTCAGGAAACAACAATGAGCCAAAGCGGGTATAATTTTTATACTCCACAATTTCATTTACTTCCTGTTCTCCCATTCTTGAAGTGCTTTCTTCTTTTACCATCAAGCCTGTTTTAACCGCATATTCCTGTATGGAAATTTTACCACTGGGCATGGTCACTTTAAGCCGGTAAGTCTGCTCATCATTGCATTGGCCGGTACCAAGATAATCTGTTTTGTAACTGGTATCTGTTACATACAGCAATTGTGGTATTATCCATTTTTCATCCCGTGCTTCTTTTATTTCCTGTTCTGTAAAATCCATTTTTTGCGGCCCCTGCTGCTGGTAACCTTTGCCTCCGTCAAATATTCTCTTCATTACCGTTATAGGTCCCATTTTTAATTCAGCAAATTGTTTATCGGGATTCATTCTTTTATACACACCGGTAAATGAGCGGCCCATTATATCCATAGATATAGCTGCTGAAACGGAATTTATTTTTTTAATTTCTTCCTTGCCACCCACCGCTTTCAGATAGCCTTCAATTATTTCGTAGGCAGAAATATTGTTGGTTGTTTTTGCCGTTTCTCCTGCATTTACATCCAGTGGTTTTTCCGCTACCGGATCAGCATACCGGTTGTACTTCTTTATTGGATAGCCCAGCCGCATCAGTTTTGGAATTATTTTAGCTGCGTTGCCCACAATCACTATCCGGGAGTTGTGTTCGCTTAAATATGTTTTGGATACCTGCTTTATTTGATCGAGTGTTACGCTGTTTATTTTTTGCAGGTATGTTTTATAAAAATCTTTGGGCAAATTGTTAATGAGAATATTTACTGCATACTGTGCTGTTCTTGCGGGGTCTTCCATACCCAACGCAAAATTGCCATTGTACATTGCTTTGGCATTACTCAGTTCTTCTTTTGTAATGTTGCCATCTCTCATATTTAATATTTCACGAAAAATTTCTGTGGTGGCACTGTCCACTTTATCGGTACGTACAGCCGCACTTGCTTTAAACAATTCCTGAAAGCGGCCACTGCCAATTCTTGAATAAGAACCATAAGTAAACCCATGCTTTTCACGCAGGTTCATAAACAATTTACTTTCGGCACCACCGCCCAAAATTTGATTGGCGAGCAGCAGGGCATGATAATCTTTATTGTTCATCGGATTATTTACAAGATTGCCCACGCTTAATTCGCCCTGTACTGCTGTAGGTACATCTACAAAATCAATTTCAGTTTGCTTTACATTCGTTAGCAGCGGAAGGGCGGGCAGCGTTAATTTTTTTCCTTTCCAGTCTGCAAAAACTTTGGTGGCCAATGCTTTTGCGGCGGCAGGCGTTATATCTCCCACAAAAGTGAGGTAAGATCGGGAGGGAGTAATTAAATTTTTATATGCTTCTTTTACATCATCCAGCGTAAGTGCTTTTATGCTTTCTTCTGTGGTAAACTCACCCTGTGCTGTATTTTTTCCATAGCTCAATGCATTAAATACCCGGGCAGCAATAGCAGCTGTGCTTTTTTCATCTGCCTTTAAACCTGTGATAGTCATTGATTTTAATTTATCAAATGAAGCCGCAGGAAATGCAGGGTTTATTACAGCCTCGCCCATCAGAGAAAAAGCTTTTTCAAAATAGCGTGTCAATGCTCCGGCAGAGCCGCCCCCCGCAGACAGGTTTACTTCTGCACCCATCATATCAATGGCTTCATCAAAGGCTGCTTTGGGCATGGCAGTGGTGCCCTCTCCCAGCATTTGGCCCATAATGTCCGCCAGGCCCGCTTTTTTACCTTCGTAGATGGGGCCTGCATCAATGGTAAGTGTTGCCCTTACCCGTGGCAGTTTATGATTTTCCACCACCAGCACCATCATGCCATTAATCATAGAAAATATTACCGGGTCTTTAATAGAAACAACAGGTGCAGGGCCAGCGGCTGGTTTCTTTGTTCGATCAATTTTTTTTATTTGTGCAATACTGCATTGTACACAAAATGCAGTGAGTATGAACAGAAATATTTTTTTCATTTTATAAAGAGTTTATGCAAGTATGAATGTTGAAAAATACAGTTGAGAATAAGTATTATTTTTTTGGCAAATAGTAAAGCACCACCCGCTGATTTTTGCTAAGGTATTTTTTAGCCACATCCTGTATATCCTGCCGGGTAATTTTTCTTATCTCATCCAGTTCTGTATTTATGTTACCGGTGGTGTTATAAAAGGTATAACCGTTGGCTAAATTTTCTGCCACACCCAGCATGCGGCTGTTTTTACCTACAAAGTCATTTTCAAACTGGTTTTGCAATTTTGTAAACTCTGCTTCAGAAATTAATTCATTCTGCAGCTTTACCACTTCTTCGTCCATATCCTGCAGCAGTGTATCCAGCGGCGTATCATTATTCGGCAATGCGTAAGTGATGTAAGCGCCGTAATCTTCCAGTGCATAACTGAACGACCCTACCTGCAAAGAATTCTTTTTTTCATCCACCATTTTTTTCGACATGCGGCTGCTGTTGCCCTGGCTCAATACTGCAGATGCCATCTCCAGTATTTT
>JAYWIB010000060.1:0-5199 GCA_043789265.1 Chitinophagaceae bacterium | reverse complement strand
AATAAGAATTGCGATTGCAGATGACCACAAAATCTTCCGGGATGGTATTAAAATGGCGCTTTCAGGAAAGCAAAATCTTAAAATGCTGTGGGAAGCCGAAGATGGCAAGGATATGATGCATAAAATTGCCATCAAAAAACCGGATGTATTATTAATGGACATCCGGATGCCGGAAATTGATGGCATCAACGGAATAGAGATGATCCGGAAAGAGTATGAAGAGATTAAGATTATCGTACTAACCATGTATGATGACCAGCAGATGATTAGTAAAATGATGGAAATGGGGGCCAATGCATACCTTACCAAAACCACCGACCCAGAAGAAATCTATAATGCCATCCTTACCTGCATGAATGATGATTTTTATTTTAACGACCTGGTGAATAAGGCGGTAATGGGCAAACTAATGCAGAAGAAAAGCGTCCGTCATCATTATGGCGCTTCCGTAAGTGTGCATTTCAACGAGAAAGAATTGAAAATCCTTCAATTGCTTGCCGAAGACAAGACAACTGAGGAAATATCAAAAATAATTTTTTTAAGCCCCCGTACCATTGAAACCATCCGCCAGAATATGAAGGCTAAAGTGAACGCAAAAACCATTGGCGGATTAATAATGTATGGCATGCGGAACAAATTAATTGAATAATTTTATAGCTATTGTGTGAGCTTTTACTTTATTTGATAGTATATTTCCCATATGAAAGAACAGGTAATTTTCCTATAGTTTTATAAAAAAATTAGCAGCATCTTGCGTATAGTTCAACAAGCGCTTTGATATATAAACCCCTTTTTGTATGCCCCAAAACCCAACCAGTCCCGAACCCATAAAAGTTTTAATTGCGGATGATCATGTACTGTACCGTGCCGGTGTAAAAACTGCCCTCAGTGCAAAAAAAGATGTAAAAGTAATAGCGGAAGCAGATAATGGAATGCATCTTTTAAATATGCTTACTGTGGTACAGCCGGATGTGATTTTACTGGATATACAAATGCCGGTGATGGATGGCATTGGTGCCCTGCCTGAAATAAAAAACAAATGGCCACATATAAAAGTCATCATGCTGACCATGATGGACGACCACAGTATGATAACCAAACTGATGGAACTGGGCGCCAACAGCTACCTGAGCAAAACAAGCGACAGCGAAATAATTTATGAAGCCATAAAAACCTGTTTTGAGCAGGAATACTATTTTAATGCACTTACCAACAAAGCACTGCTTACCAATCTTAAAACAAAAAATATTGTTACTCCTCAAAAAATAGCCCAGCAGGAAGCCAACCTTTCTGATAAAGAGGTGCTGGTACTAAGGCTGATGTGTGAAGAGAAGAGCACCCGGGAAATTGCTGAAATAGTAGAACTGAGTCCACGCACTATTGAAGCTATCCGTGATAAACTGAAAGAAAAAACCGGCACAAAGTCTACCGCCGGTTTAATACTATATGCTGTTAAGCACAATTTTTTAAATGAAGAGTAAATACCAGCACTGTTGTCTCTTAAAACCCAAAGAAAAAATTATCCCTTCAAATCATTTTGATGGGATTTTTTTTGCATGTAATACCAGGCTTGTTAAAAATGCATAATGGTATATTTGCGCATGCAGTACATTAGCTTTAATGGAAAATTGTATCCGGAGAATGCATCAGTAACCCAGGTAAGCAACCGGGGCTTTCGCTATGGCGACGGTTTGTTTGAAACAATGAAAATGCTGGATGGAAACCTCCTGCAGCAGGCTTTGCATTTTAAAAGATTGTTTGCAGGTATGCAGGTACTGCAATTTGAACCACCCAAACACTTTACCGAAGAAAACCTTGTAATGGCGGTAAAAAAACTTGCAAAAAAAAATGGACACGAAAATGGTGCAAGAGTAAGGCTCACGCTGTTTAGAGGCAATGGCGGCCTGTACGATGCCATAAGCCATGCACCAGATTATATTATAGAAACGTGGGGCCTGCCAAATGAAGCAGGGCAATGGAACAGCAATGGATTGATAGCGGGCATTTATACCGAAGTAAAAAAAAGCTGCGACATACTGTGCAATTTAAAACACAATAATTTTCTGCCGTATGTGCTGGCAGCATTGAAGGCAAAAAAAGAAAAATGGAACGATGCCCTTGTGCTCAATCAATATGGGCGTGTGGCAGATGCCACTATCGCAAATATTTTTGTAGTAAAAAATGGGGAAATTTTTACACCAGCTTTAGCCGAAGGCTGCGTGGCCGGTGTGATGCGGCACGAATTGATAATTTTTTTTCAAAGAGAAAACTTTATCATTCACGAAATGCAAATGACTACTGACTTTGTATTAGACGCTGATGAAGTATTTTTTACCAACAGCATTTATACCATGCGGTGGGTGCAGTGTATTGATGACAGCTACTACAGCAATGCTTTTACACAAAAGATATTTGCTTTGTTTTGGCCAACCATTTGCTGATTGCATTGTTTTATCCGGTAAAGCAATCGTTAAGATGGATGCAGTAAATATTTTTTGGTTCAGAAGAGATTTGAGGCTGAAAGACAATGCCGCATTGTACCACGCATTAAAAAATACATTGCCTGTATTACCCATTTTTATTTTTGATAAAAACATTCTTGATAAGCTGGAAGATAAAAGCGACAGACGGGTGGAATTTATTCACCAGGCATTGGAGGAACTGCAGCAGTTGCTGATAAATGTGCAAAGCAGCCTGCGGGTGTTTTACGGTACTCCTGAAGAAGTTTTCAAAAACATTTTAAATGCTTACAGCATTCAAAATGTGTTTACCAATCATGATTATGAGCCTTATGCAAAAGAAAGAGATGGAGCAATAACTGCTTTGCTTGCAGAAAAAAACATACCACTCCACACCAGTAAAGACCAGGTGATATTTGAAAAAAACGAAGTGCTGAAAGATGATGGCACAGCCTATACTGTGTTTACGCCCTACAGCCGCAGATGGAAGGCGGCAGTAAATGATTTTTATTTAAAAGCATATCCCGCCGAAAAATACTTTAATAATTTTTATAAGCAAACGCCACAGCCCATTCCCTCTTTATCTTCCATGGGATTTAAAGAAGTGGACAAACCTTTTCCTGCTAAATCTTTAAAAGCAGAGCTGCTAAAAAAATACAAAGAGCGCCGAAATTTTCCTGCCATACAAGCCACATCCAGGCTGGGCGTACATCTCCGCTTTGGCACTATCAGTATACGCCAGCTTGCCATATATGCATCCGCTCATTCAGAAACATATTTAAATGAATTGATCTGGCGTGATTTTTATCAAATGATTTTATGGCATTTTCCTAAAGTAGGCGAGGGGCGTGCTTTTAAAACTGCCTATGAAAACATTCCCTGGCGAAATGACGAAGGTGAATTTGACCGCTGGTGCAATGGGCAAACGGGCTACCCGATAGTGGATGCCGGCATGAGGGAACTGAATGCCACAGGCTTTATGCATAACAGGGTGCGTATGATAGTGGCATCTTTTTTATGCAAACACCTGCTGCTGGACTGGCGCCTCGGCGAAGCCTATTTTGCTGCTAAATTATTAGACTATGATTTAGCTGCAAACAATGGCGGCTGGCAATGGGCTTCCGGCAGTGGCTGCGATTCCGCTCCATACTTCCGCATATTTAATCCTTACTTGCAGGCAGAAAAGTTTGATGCTAAAAGTGAGTATATAAAAACGTGGGTGCCGGAAATTGGCTCACCGCAATATCCTGCACCAATAGTTGATCATGAATTTGCACGTAAGCGGTGTCTGGACGTATACACCGCCGCATTGAAAAAAAATTAATCAACAAACAGGTCATCAGCATTTACCACACTGTTATTGATAGTTTCATACACCTGCAGCAGCTTACATATGGCCGCCTTTCCTTTGGTATTTAAATTACGGGAATACTCATTCACATACAGGCTGATGTGCTGCTGCATTATTATCTTATCCATTTCCTGCGCATGAAGTTTTATATAATCGCTTAATTCAGGGTAATGGAGAAAAGAATGATCAATACTCTTCAGGATAAGTGCATCAACTTTTCGCTGTGTGTGTGTATCAATTTTTCTGTTAATTACAATACCTCCTAACGGAATTGGATGACCCGTTTGCTGTTCCCAATAATCTCCCAGGTCAATAACTTTATGCAATCCTTTTGCGGCATAGGTAAACCTGTTTTCATGAATTATTACACCTAGCCCATTGCCCGCTACGGTAAATTTTTCAACTTCATCGTAACGCAAAAAAACTTTATTTTTTGCATCCGGGTAGGCAAGTGAAAAAAGTAAATGGGCTGTGGTGTTCTTTCCTGGTATGGCTATTTGTTTATTTTGTACATCATACTTTGTTTGTTCATCCTTTGCAATCAGCAGCGGCCCTGCGCCGGTGCCAAGTGCGCTTCCCCTGTTCAGCACCCTGTATTTATCAGTTAAAAGCGGCAGCACAGCATAGCTTATTTTAGTAATATCCAGCCGACCCAGCAGAGCCATTTCATTGAGTGTTTGAACATCTGCCAGCACCACTTCAAAATCAATTCCACCGGTATCAATTTTTTTATTTACCAGTGCATCAAAAATAAATGTATCGTTCGGGCATGGCGAAAAACCAAGGGTTAGTTTCATGTTTTATTTTAAGTGGTAAAATATTTTGTCTAAAAAAATTCAACGGCTTCGCTATAGATAATTTATTATAGCAGGTGATAGCCTTATAAGTAACCCACTCTTCCGGCTATGTCATGGGTGTCGTTTAAATTTTGTGTTTGGTTGTTTAATTTTCATCACGCCTGTAATGAAGTTGAATCAGACCCTTTTTGTAATGTTTAACGGATAAGAATTTTAAAATTTGTTCAGGCCGTCCATCTTTAAAAAGCCTTGTGCCGTTGCCAACCAAAACCGGGATTATTGAAATAACAAACTCATCAATTAAACTTTCCTTTAAAAATTCATTTACAATATCTGCTCCGCCATCAACAAAAATATTTTTCCCTTGTTCTCTTTTAAGTTGTGTAATAAGTTCTTTAAGGGAACCTGTATAAAAATTTATTTTACCAATGCTTTGTTTTGCTTTTCTTGTTATGATGTAGGTGTTTTTGTCAGCATGCGGAAATTCAGGTACCTGTGTCATTACCCAATCGAACGTCCTTCTGCCCATGATTACAGTATCCACAGATTTTATAAAATCTGTATAACCGTAATCTTCACCCGCCTCATCAAC
>JAYWIB010000059.1:0-1500 GCA_043789265.1 Chitinophagaceae bacterium | reverse complement strand
ACTCTGTTGCCTTGCTGTCGAAGAAAGAAATTTTTATACCATCAATATATGGCAGTCGTACTCCCGTGCTGTCTCTTTCAAAATACTGTTCATTCTTTTTTAATACCATTGCCTGTCCTTCTTCCCAGGCCACCAGTTTAAACGGCCCTGTGCCAACAGGGTGGCGGCGAAAATCAGTTGCATATTTTTCCACTGCTTCTTTTGCCAGCACACTGCAGTACTGCATGCTTAAAATACCAAGTATGGGCTGAAAGGGTTTTATAAGGCGCAACTGAAATACCGAATCGTTTACTGCAGTAAAACCATTTATACTGTGTACCCTGTCATTAAAAATCCATGCGCCGGGGCTTGCAGTATTTTTATCTGTAATTCTTTTTAAACTGTACACTACATCCTGCGCTGTCAGCCGCCTGCCCCTGCCATTGCTGAATGCAGCATCATCCTGAAAATATACATCGGTACGCAGGTTAAAAGTTACCTGCAGGTTATCAGCGGATATTTGCCAGCTCTTGGCAAGCGATGGTTTTAGCTGCATGTTTTCATCCACTTCCACCAGCGTATTGTACAACTGATGAATGGCCCACATGATGGATTGATTTTTTGCAAAGGCTGGGTCAAGCGATGCTATGCCTGTTTGTTCATTGTAATGAAATATTTTTTTACCGGGATGATGATGACTTTTGCAGCCTGCAATACAACATGTAAAAAAAAGATATGCTATGCAGCAGAATAAATTATTCAGGCGGTTCATAAATCAACTAAAAGAAATCTAAATTAGCGAATTAAAGTTTTACTGATGAACAACTATCTGAAAGTCTTTACGCTATTGTTGCTGATACATGTGCATGTAAATGCACAGTTACCAGGTCCAAAAAAAATGCTGACACATGCAGATACGCTGCGTGGCAGCTATGGCCCCGGCAGAGACTGGTGGGATGCTTCTAAATACGATTTGCATGTACGCTTTAATATAAAAGACAGCAGCATCAGCGGTTACAATATTATCAGCCTTACCGCCATAAAAAAAGGCAGTGTAATGCAGATTGATCTGCAGCAACCGATGCAGATTGACAGCATTCGTTTTGATAACAATGCTGCTGCCATACAAGGCAATGAAATAACAAAAGATGGCAATGCATATTTTATTTCGGTTAAAAACAATGAAGCAGCAAAGCAGCTAACCATTTTCTATCATGGCAAACCCACGGTGGCCGTACGCCCGCCCTGGGATGGTGGTTTAATTTGGCAAAAAGACAAGCACAACAATCCCTGGGTAAGCATTGCCTGCCAGGGCATGGGTGCAAGTGTGTGGTACCCCTGTAAAGATCACCAGGCCGATGAACCCGACAGCGCTGCAATGCACATAACCGTTCCCGATAGTCTGGTATGTGTGGGCAATGGCAGGCTGCGTGGCATTACCGGCAACAGCGATGGCACCGCCACCTATTACTGGGCTGTTACCAATCCCATCAACAGTTACAATATTATTCCATACATAGG
>JAYWIB010000058.1:0-1500 GCA_043789265.1 Chitinophagaceae bacterium | reverse complement strand
TAGCTCAAATAATACTTTCTCCCACTTGTTGGGGAAATACCTCCTCGTGTTTATGGACTGATAATAATTTTATTCTTTAAAAATTTCAGGCATATAGTTTGAATTCAATTCACAATAAGCAATCAATGCAAAATTTTAAGCGGATGAAAAAAGAAGATTTAAAAGAAGTGGCGGAAAAAATGAAAAAAATTGATTTCTGCCTGATGACTACTGCCGGAGAAAAAGGGAAATTCAACAGCAGGCCCATGAGTAACAATGGAGAGGTGGAGTTTGATGGCGATTCATGGTTTTTTACTTACCAGGATACAGATAAAATCAGGGAAATAAAAAAAAATCCGGCGGTATCATTAAATTTTTCGGGAGATGGGATGATTTTCATACATGTTGCCGGACATGCAAGGATTATTACCGACAAAAATTTAATGAAAAAATATTGGCTTCCTTCATTAGAAATGTGGTTTCCTGAAGGAGTAGACACCGAAGGCATTGCAATGATTGAAGTAAAAGCCGAAACAATCAAGTACTGGAACAAAGAAAAGGAAGCAACTATAAATTTATAAGGACAACATTTTTTACAGCAAATTTTATTCATTCAATAAAGATCTTTTAACAATCACCTCAAAACAAAAAACAAAATGGAAATTTTATTAACACTTGTAATTGGAGCCATTGCCGGCTGGCTTGGCAGCGAAATTTTTAAGGGCGGCGGATTAGGATTAATTGGCAATATTGTGGTTGGAATTTTAGGGGGCATCGTGGGGTATTGGTTGCTGGGCCGTCTTGGTGTAACCCTTGGCGGCGGTATCATTGGCGCAATACTTACAGGCGCCATTGGAGCGATTGTAATCTTGCTTATAATCAACCTGGTAATGGGAAAGCGGGGAGTGTAGCAAATATTACAATCAGCTAAAAAAAGGAAAATTGATTCATTTCAATTTTCCTTTTTTTTAATCTTTAAAAACTCACCGTTAAAATTTATTCCCATTCTCCGGTAATCCTTTTTACATTTCCAATATAGTTATCTATTTGATCAATCGTGAGGGGCTTTTCCCAAATCACTTCATTTCGCAAACCGCTTCCGGTAAAGCTTGAGTGCACTCCACTGATTAAATTTACCAGTGTATCCGGATAATGTGCTTTTATATTTTTTGCATAGTTCCAGCCCGAACCATCAGACAAATGGTTGTCTAAAAACAAAACATTTATTTTCTCTTTATCCATCGCCTGCAGTCCATCTTTAAGCGAATGGGCAACTCTTACGGATGCACCTCTCTTTTCCAATTGTTTTTTCAGGAGTAAACAAAAATCCTTGTCGTCATCAATAATTAAAGCAGTCATACGGG
The DNA here is from genome assembly GCA_043789265.1 of Chitinophagaceae bacterium. Lineage (GTDB taxonomy): Bacteria > Bacteroidota > Bacteroidia > Chitinophagales > Chitinophagaceae > Ferruginibacter. The sequence goes on along the minus strand of JAYWIB010000058.1, from coordinate 157 downwards.
TATGTTATTTAGGTTAAAAAAATAATCACTCATTCGGTTTTATCAAGAACCTGCCTTGTTAAGCCACCAGATGGTGCCATTTAATACAGTTGCAAAACTTACCCACAATATATAGGGAAGCAAAAGAAGCCCCGCAGTTTTATGGATGCTGAAAAAC
>JAYWIB010000057.1:0-1504 GCA_043789265.1 Chitinophagaceae bacterium | reverse complement strand
CTTTGGGATAATGCAGATACCACCGCTTGATTTAAAACAGATAGAGCTTATAAAAGGGTCTGCATCCACGTTGTATGGTGGCGGCGCTATTGGCGGATTGATAAATCTTATTTCAAAAAAACCGCAGTATGGCGGGGAGCATATTGTTACATTCAATCAAACCACGCTGAAAGAAAGCAATGTGAATGTATGGCTGAGCAAACGAAATCAACATATTGGCTATACATCTTTTATTGGTTATACCCGGCAGGGTGCAGCAGATGTTGACAAAGATGGCTTTAGCGATGTGGCAAAAAACAATGCCTTTATCTTCCACCCTAAAATATTTTTTTATCCTGGAGCCGGCACCGGCATAACCGCAGGCTATACCGGCACTTTTGAAAAAAGAACCGGCGGTGATATGGTTGTAATTACAAATGGAAAAAATGACATTCACCAGTTTTTTGAAACCAATAAAAACATTCGCCATACCGGTGAACTGGCTCTGGAAAAAAGCTTAGGCAATAAAAAAAAGCTGGATATAAAATCGAGCATCAGTTCATTTGTAAGAACCATTACCAGCAATCAGAATTATTTTAAAGGGAGTCAGCTTAATTATTTTGCAGAAGCTTCTTTATTTATTCCCACGGAAAAAAGCAGTTGGGTAATGGGTGCAAATGTGCTGGGAGAGCGGTTTAAAAAATTGCCTTCCAATCCTGTATTGCTCAGCGATTACACTTATCATACAGCCGGAGTTTTTATCCAGTCTACACTTACACTTCCCGTGCAAACCACGCTGGAAGCCGGTTTACGTTTGGATCACCACAACCGCTTTGGAAATTTCGTATTGCCCCGTGTGGCTTTATTTCACCGGTTTAGCACGCAATGGGCTGCCAGGGCAGGCATTGGTTTTGGCTACAAGGTGCCCAATCCTTTATCCGTTCAAAATACAGATGCGCCCATCGAAAAAATACAGCCATTGGGCAATGATATAAAGGCAGAAAAATCTGCAGGATACAATGCCGAGGTAAATTATAAATTCACCGCAGGTGAAAATAATATTTTTATTAACCAGGCATTTTTTCTTACTCAAATCAGCCACCCTGTAGTGGGCATGCTGCAGCCAAACGGGCAGCTTTCTTTTTCCAATGCCGGTAAATCCATTGTTACCAAAGGCACTGATACTTACATTCAGTTATCGGTGGATGAATGGGAAATTTATTTAGGCTATACGTACACGATAGCTCAAAGAAAATACCTGCAGCAGCATCAGTGGATGCCGCTTACACCAAGGCACCGGGCAGCATTTACGCTGGTAAAAGAAATAGAAGACAGTTGGCGGTTTGGGCTGGAAGGATCTTACACCGGGCCGCAGCCACGGGATGGCGACAGCAAAACACCGGGCTACTTATTTGCCGCAGCAATGGTGGAGCGTAAGTTTGGCCACAAACTTAGTGTGGTATTAAATGGAGAAAATTTATTTGACTACCGGCAGAGTAAACATGAAACATTATATACCGGCACT
>JAYWIB010000056.1:0-5227 GCA_043789265.1 Chitinophagaceae bacterium | reverse complement strand
AATAAAATGTGTTTACTATCTCGTCTGTACCGTTTATGGGTGATGTACAAAATTACTTTTTTAGCCAGCCATTTATGGCAAGCCAGTTACGGGCTCTGTCCATCCACAATTCTTTGGTGCCGGCAATATACATTCCAAAACCATGACCGCCCTTTTGATAAATATGCATTTCGGCAGGCACGTTTTTACTCATCAATGAATCGTAAAAAATGCTGCTGTGTTTAAATGACACCCCACTATCGTCAGCGGCATGTACTAAAAAAGCAGGAGGCGAATTTTTTGTAACCTGCAGCTCGGCAGAATATGCAGTTATTTTTTCGGGAGTAGCATTTGCCCCCAGCAACTGCTCACTAAATCCTTTATAACTAATACCAGGCATAAGGGTAATACATGGATAAACTAACATCATAAAATCGGGTCGCAGGCTGGTACTGTCTTTATTTTGGATGTACGCCTTATCAAAATGTGTACCTGCGGTGGCAGCCAGATGTCCGCCCGCCGAAAAGCCCATAATGCCTATCTTCTTTGGATTTATATTCCACCGGGCTGCATTTTCTCTTACTGTTTTAATAGCCTGCTGAGCGTCCTGCAGGGCACCTGTTTCCCTGTTTTCCATCCAGACATCACTTGGAATGCGGTATTTTAAAACAAACGCAGCCACGCCCATTTCATTGAACTTTTTTGCCACATCAGATCCCTCATGTTTGGCTGCCACCACCCAATAGCCGCCCCCCGGGCAAATGATAACCGCTGTACCATTTGCTTTATTTTTTTGCGGCAAATAAACTGTTAATGAAGGGCGGGAAATTTTAGAGATAATTAAAACACCGTCCCTCGTTTCATTGTTTTCTTCATTTGGTGCAGGCTTACTGTTAGGAATACTGTCTTTATAAAGCGGTAATATTTTTTGAGCATGTGCCGGAAAGGCAAATACTTGCGCAGCAAAAAAAAACGCAGGAAATTTATTTTTGATTATTGACATAAAGTGTTTGTACAATTTTTAAAATTGATGAATAATAAATAAAATGCTGTGCTGGGCTGTCCTGCAAAAAAACAGCATCGTAATATCAGGCGGATAATCAACATCTGTTTTTGTTGATTATCTTAGTTTTTTATAATCATAAAAGGTAGCTGCTTATTTTTTTATTGCTTTGCAAATATGAAATTACCATTACAAACGTCTCACTGCAGCATAGTACACTTTTCCTGTTTGCTTTTATTATTTGCCTTTGTATTTTTTTCATGCAAACAAAAGCATACTCTTTTTCAAAAAGTATCAGCGTCCTCATCCGGCATTTATTTTTCTAACCGCATTGCTGAAAATGATTCTATAAATCCTATTGACCTGGAATTTTTATACAACGGTGGTGGGGTGGCAGTGGGTGATTTCAATAAGGACGGGCTGGCCGACTTATACTTTACTGCAAGCACAAGCGGCAATAAACTTTATCTTAATAAAAACAATTTTCAATTTGAAGACATAACCGAAAAAGCAGCAGTAACAGGGGCTGGCAGGTGGTGCAGTGCCGCCTCCATAGTGGATATTAACAACGATGGCTGGCAGGATATTTATGTATGTGCCACCATAAAAAAAAATCCGGCACTGCGGCGCAATCTTCTTTACATTAACCAGCGTGCAGGCAAAGATGGTATTCCCACATTTAAAGAACAGGCGCAGGAATACCACCTTGCAGATACCAGCCTCTCAGTAAACGCCGCTTTTTTTGATATGGATAATGATGGAGATTTAGACATGTACCTGCTTACCACCAAGCTGGCCCAAAGAGATGCCACTCAATTCATGAACAGCAATGTGGGTGATACCGCAAAAGATGATTATGATAAACTTTTTAGAAACGACTGGGACAGCGTGACAAAACATCCTGTGTTTACAGATGTTTCCTCCAGGGCAGGTATTGCTCACCCAGGCTACGGGCTTGGTGCTGCCATTGCTGATATTAATAATGACGGGTGGAAAGATATTTATATTACCAACGATTTTTATGGCAGCGACCTGCTGTACATTAATAATCATGACGGCACTTTTTCTGAAAAATTAAAAACTGTTTTTAAACATACTTCTCAAAATGCAATGGGCAATGATATTGCCGACATTAACAATGACGGCCTTGCAGACATTATTGCTGTAGATATGAACCCGGAAGATAATTTCCGGAAAAAGAAAAACATGAGTGGCAATAATTACTTCGTTTATCAAAATATGCGGAGCGGATATTATATGCTGCAATACGTTCGCAATACACTGCAGTTAAACCAGGGGCCTTGTATAAATGGCAGCGACAGCATTGGCCTGCCCGTGTTCGGCGATATTAGTTTTATGGCCGGCGTGGCAGAAACAGACTGGAGCTGGAACCCCACCATTGCTGACTTTGACAATGACGGCAACAGGGATATTATTATTACTAACGGGTATCCACGGGATGTTACTGATCACGACTTTGCCGCCTTCAGGGCCAACAGCAGCAAGAATGTTTCTAAGCAGGATTTGATAAAAGAAATTCCGCAAATTAAAATTCCCAACTATGCCTATAAAAATAAAGGCAACCTGCAGTTTGAAAAAGTAACGGCCGCATGGGGCATGGAAACAGCTTCTTTTTCTAACGGTGCCGTATATGCTGATTTGGATAATGATGGTGACCTGGATTATGTAGTTAACAACATCAATGATGAAGCGTTTGTGTATAGAAATAATACCAATACAGCAGAAAAAATATCAAAAAATTTTCTTTCTGTACAGTTTAAAGGTGATGCAAAAAATATAAACGGGTTGGGTGCAACTGTTTCCATCTATTATGGCGCCGGTAAAATGCAGGTGTATGAAAACTCGCCTTACCGGGGTTACCTTTCTACGGTAGATAACAAAGCTTTCTTTGGGCTGGATACAGTCAATACAATTGATTCAGTGGTGATAGACTGGGATAATAATAAAAAACAAATCATTAAAAATGTACCGGCCAACCAACTGCTGGCAGCCGACATACACGACGCTGGTATACATGCCGCCGCCATGCCAGCAGTGGCCATCAATAATTTGTTTACCGATATTACCTATGGGGCAGATGTACACACATTTATAAGAGAACGTGATTTTATTGATTTTAATGAACAGCGTTTGCTGCCGCACAAACTTTCAGAATATGGGCCGGGCCTTGCCTCCGGCGATGTGGATGGCAACGGGCTGGATGATATTGTTGTAAGCGGCACAGGTGATATCGCGGCTAGCATTTTATTACAGCAGGGCAATGGAAAATTTATAACCAAACTGCTGCCGCTAATAATTGGCAATGATGTAAGAAGGCCTGAGAGCCTGGGCACATTGCTCTTAGATGCAGACAGCGATGGAGATTTAGATTTGTACATGGCAAGCGGCAGCAATGAATTTGTGGCCGAAACGAAGAATTACCAGGATTGGTTTTATACCAATGATGGCAAAGGCATCTTTACGTTTAACGAAACTGCTTTACCAAAAAATTTCACCAGTAAAAGTTGTGTAAAAGCAATGGACATTGACGATGATGGTGACCTCGATTTATTTATTGGCGGAAGGGTAATGCCGCAAAAATATCCATTGCCCGTAAGCAGTTTTATTTACAGAAACGACACGCAGAATGGTGTAATAAAATTTACAGATGTAACTGCCGCAGTTGCCCCCGGCTTAAAAAACTTTGGCCTTGCCTGCGATGCACTGTGGACAGATTTTGACAATGATGGGTGGAAAGATTTAATCATTGCAGGTGAATGGATGCCGCTGCAGTTTTTTAAAAATAGTAATGGCAAGCTCCAAAATGTTTCAGCAGCAAGCGGCATTAACGATCAGTTGGGGTGGTGGAACAGCATTACTGCTGGGGATTTTGACAATGATGGAGATGTGGATTATATAGCCGGCAATTTGGGAAAAAATTCTTTTTACCGTGCAGCCAGCGGGCATCCTGTAAATATATATGCAAAAGATTTTGACAAAAATGGCGGACTGGATATTATAACAACAGTTTACCTGCCGGATGAAAAAGGCACATTGAAAGAATTTCCGGCACAAACGAGAGACGACCAGGTAGAGCAGATACCGGCATTGAAAAAAAGGTTTTTTACTTATAAAGAATTTGGCCATGCCACTATTAATGAAATATTTTCAGCCGAAGAATTGAAAGATGCAGTTAAACTGCAGGCCAATAATTTTGCCAGCAGCTATATAGAAAACCTTGGTGGCGGACACTTTAAAATGCACGACCTGCCCGTAATGGCACAGATTGCACCGCTGTATGCAATGATAACAGACGACTTTAATAAAGATGGCAACCTGGATGTGGCCATCAATGGCAACGACTATGGTACAGAAACCGGCAATGGCCGCTACGATGCATTGAACGGCTTGGTAATGCTGGGTGATGGCAAAGGAAATTTTACTCCTCTTTCCATTTTACAAAGCGGTTTATTTATTCCGGGCAATGGTAAAGCACTTATAAAACTGGCGGGTGCAAACAATAATTATTTGATGGCTGCATCGCAGAACAATGGACCCTTAAAAATTTTCCGGAGTAAACAAATACAAAAAATAATCCGCCTGCTGCCCGGAGATAAATTTTGTATCTATTATTTAAAGAATGGCAAAAAAAGAAAAGAAGAATTCTACAACGGGCACTCATATTTATCACAATCGGCAGCCTGCATCAATATGGATGAAACAATGAAGGCGATTGAGATAACTAACAGGCATGGAGAAAAAAGAATGGTACTATGATATTTTTAAATAAACAGCAATCTATTTTTTAATCAGCGCAATTAAAATATTATGGGCGTTATCCTCGGTGTTTTTTTACATTTTATTGGCGGCTTTGCTTCAGGCAGCTTTTATATTCCGTATAAAAAAGTAAAGGGCTGGAGCTGGGAAAGCTACTGGCTGGCCGGTGGTATTTTTTCGTGGGTGGTGGCACCGCTGATTGCCTGCATGCTGCTGGTTCCCGGCTTTTGGCAAATCATTACAGGCGTATCGTCAGGCACCATTTTCTGGACGTATATTATGGGTGTATTGTGGGGTATTGGCGGGCTCACCTTTGGGCTGAGCATGCGCTACCTCGGCATGTCGCTGGGCATGGCCATTGCGCTTGGTTATTGCGCCGCTTTTGGCACATTAATACCTCCTTTGTACTATGATATCGCAGGCAAGGCAGGCGAAGGAGAAACTACTTTTTCTGCGTTGCTTTCCACT
>JAYWIB010000055.1:0-5232 GCA_043789265.1 Chitinophagaceae bacterium | reverse complement strand
TGCCGTCATTTGCACAGGGTGCTTACTGGCAGCAGCAGGCCGATTATAAAATGGACGTTACATTCAATGAAAAAGATCATAGCCTGGATGGTTATGCATCAATTAATTACAGCAATCATTCACCAGATACACTTTACTATATATGGTTTCACCTTTGGCCAAATGCTTATAAAAATGACCGCACAGCCATGAGCGACCAGATGCTGGAAAATGGCAACAGCAGTTTTTATTTTAGTGACAATGAAAAACGGGGATACATCAACCGGCTGAATTTTAAAGTAAACGGCGCTGTGGTAAAAGTGGAAGACCATCCGCAGCATCAGGATATTATTAAAATCGTTCTTACCTATCCGTTAGTACCCGGTGCATCATGTAAAATAGAAACGCCCTTTCATGTAAAACTGCCTTACAATTTTTCAAGGGCGGGATATAGTGATAATGCTGTGCAGGCCACGCAATGGTACCCCAAGCCTGCTGTGTACGACCGCAAAGGATGGCACCCGATGCCTTATCTTAACCAGGGAGAATTTTACAGTGAATTTGGTAACTATCAGGTGCAGATAACTGTGCCGGAAAATTATACCGTGGCAGCTACCGGCGAAACTGTAGATAAAGCGCAAAAAATAAATAATAAAAATAAAACAAAAACCATCCTGTATACACAGCAGGATGTGCATGACTTTGCATGGTTTGCAGATAAAAGATTTAAACTGTTATCCGATACATTGAGTCTGCCATCTGGCAAAATTATTTCTGCTGCCGCTTACAATATAAAAGGCGATGTGCATGAAGCCGCATGGAAAAATGCTGTGAAGCTGATAAAAAAAGCGGTATTGTTCAGGAGCAGTTTGTTGGGAGAATATCCATATAAAACCGTGACAATAATACAGGCTGATGCAGACTATGCAGATGGTATGGAGTATCCCACCATTACAGCCATATCAGGTGTGCAAACAGAGAATGAACTGGAAGAATTGCTGGAGCATGAAGTGGGGCATAACTGGAACTATGGTATACTGGCCAATAACGAACGGCTGCATGGCTGGATGGATGAAGGAATAAATACTTACTATGATACCCGGTACTGGAATGAAGAAAGAGACATCAATGTGAGGGACTCCATAAAAAGTTCGTTTTTAAGAAAGCGCATGCCTGAAAACATGAATTTTTTGGGATTGTACAATGCGATTGCAGAAAAAAAAGATCAGCCCATAGCAACTTCTTCAGAAAAATTCAGTGCCCTCAACTACAATGCGATGGTGTATCATAAAGCAAGTAAGTGGTTGAAGTACATGGAGCAAACGCTTGGCAGACCTGTATTTGACAGCGCCATGCAGGTATACTTTCAGCGCTGGAAATTTCGTCATCCTTATCCCGAAGATTTAAAAGCTGTAATGGAAGAAGTGAGCGGAAAAAATTTGGACAATGATTTTTTACTGCTTCATAAAAAAGGTTATTTGCCAAATCACAACAGCAAACGGGAATTAAAATTTGCCTCTTTCTTCAGTTTTAAAAATACGGACAGATACAAATATATTTTTGCCGGCCCGGCATCAGGATACAACATATATGATAAACTGATGCTGGGTGTGGCGATCCATAATTACACATTACCGGAGGAACGGTTTCAGTTTTTTGCAGCACCACTGTATGGTACTGGCAGCAGGCAAATGAATGGTATTGGCCGTGTAAACTATCATTGGTTTACTTCCGGCATGTTTCATAAAGTGGAAGCTGGGTTCAATGCGTCCAGGTTTTCCAGCAACCACAGCCTTGATACCAATGGTAAAAAAATATTTGAAAAGTTTTATAAGCTGGTTCCATACCTGAAGTTTTATTTAACGCAGGATGCAAGAAGTACGAAACAACGCTGGATTGACATACGCACTTACATCATAGGCGAAAAGAATTTTGATAACATAGATTACATTGAAGGCAGCGACAGTTTATACCGTTACCCACGTGGGTTTGCCAGCAGCACCCGCTATATAAACCAGCTTACACTGAATATAGAAGATAACAGGGTGCTGTATCCATACAGCGGCCAGTTGCAGTTGCAGCAGGGCAAAGGTTTCTACCGCATAAATTTTACCGGTAATTATTTCTTCAATTATTCAAAGGGGGGAGGAGTGGCTGCCAGGATTTTTGCTGCTAAGTTTGGAAAAATTGCAGCCGGCGAAGAAGCTTATTTGTATCAACCAAAATTATTAGGGGGCAATGGATTTGATGACTATACAAACAGTAATTATTTTATGGGCCGCACTGCGTTGTCTTCTTATTCGGAAATACCGTTAAAAAACAGCGGCCTTGCTGCACAGCAGTTGATGATACAAAATGGGGGAGGGCTAAAATTCAGACTGGATCCATATTCCAGCGTACAAGGTCAGTCAGACGACTGGGTGGCGGCCATAAACCTGAGCACCACAGTTCCAAAAAAGTTATTTCCCATTCCTGTTCCGCTAAAGATTTTTTTTGATGCAGGTACTTATGCAGAAGCATGGAAAAATAATTCTGGCGCTCCCAAACTTTTATTTACCAGCGGCCTGCAATTCTCATTGTTTAAAGATGTGTTGAATGTTTATTTACCCATACTCTACAGCAGCGCTTTTAAAGAGCAGTTAAAAACAGATGCAGAAGCCAGCAAATTTTTTAAGAAAATTTCTTTTAGTATTGATTTGCAAGATATCCGGTTAAAAAAACTGATTCCACAATTGGTATTTTAATGCAGCACATTCACTACGTAACATATGCGGCAATTGATAAAAATAAATGGGATGCCTGCATAAGCAATGCGCCTAACCGGTTGCTGTACGGTTTTTCTTTTTATCTGGATGCCATGGCCCGGCATTGGGATGCCCTGGTGCTGAATGATTACGAGGCAGTGATGCCGCTGGTTTGGAATAAAAAATATTTTTTCCATTATTTATATCAGCCCTATTTTACGGCATGCCTCGGTGTATTTGGTACAGATATCAATGTCGCCACTCTGAACGATTTTTTACATGCCATCCCTAATAGATTTAAGTACTGGGATTTTTATCTTAATTACGGCAATCTTTTTGCACCGGCAAATTTTGAATTGTACGAAAGAATAAACTATGTATTGCCGCTTTACAAAAGCTATGAAATAATATACAGCGGTTACAGCAGTAACATAAAGCGAAACATTAAAAAGTCAGTGCAGGCGCAGCACGTAATTAAAAAGGGAGCAGATGTGGATGACGTAATTGATCTGTGTAAAAAACAATTGCAGAAGCATGCTTCAATAAGCGACAATGAGTTTGTAAAATTTAGAAAGTTATATTCCCTGCTGCTGAGTTTTCATAAAGCAAGCACCTATGCGGTGTTTAGTGCCGGGGGTAAATTACTTGCTTCGGCTGTTTTTTTTATAGATGCAGCAAGAGCATATTACATTTTAGCCGGCAACCATCCCGATGGAAAAACGTCAGGAGCTTCGCATGCGCTGATAGATGCTTTTATAAAAGAATATGCCGGGCAAAATATGGTGCTTGATTTTGAGGGAAGTGATGTTCCTAACCTTGCTTTTTTTTACAGCAGCTTTGGTGCCTTGCAGGAAAATTATCCTGCCATTAAATTAAACCGATTGCCGGTGTTAATAAAATATTTCAAAAAATAAAACCGGGCAGTTGCACTTTTAAATCCCGTATTTCCTTTTTATATCCCTGCCGGTATCTCTTTCTTTAATGGTTTCTCTTTTGTCATAAATTTTCTTTCCCTTGCCCAAACCTATTTCCATTTTAAAAAATCCTTTCTCCGTAATAAAAATTTTCAAAGGAATAATTGAGTATCCTTTCTCTTTAGTTTTAGCTTCCAGCTTTCGCAGCTCTCTTTTGTTCAGCAGCAGTTTACGTTCCTGCATAGGTTCATGATTGTTGTAAGTGCCAAAATTGTATTCAGCAATATGCAGGCTTTTTACATACAATTCGCTTTTATCAAAATAGCAATAGCTGTCGTTAAAGCTGGCTTTACCTGCACGCAGACTTTTTATTTCAGTACCCTGCAGCACGAGGCCGGCAATGTATTTGTCTTCAAAAAAATATTCGTGGTATGCCTTACGGTTACTGATATCCATTGTGTAAAAATAAAAAAGCAGCACCATTATCAGTACTGCTTATACCAAATTTTTAAATGGTTTAATGTTTGAACAATACCAGCAAGTTTCTGATGGTATCTTTTAATGTTTTTCGGCTGATGATTAAATCAAGAAAACCATGCTCCAGTAAAAATTCACTCCGCTGGAAGCCTTCGGGCAAATCTTTTTTTATTGTTTCTTTAATTACCCTCGGGCCGGCAAAGCCAATAAGGGCGCCGGGCTCACCGCATATAATATCACCCAGCATGGCAAATGAGGCAGTGGTGCCGCCAAATGTAGGATCCGTACACAAGGAGATATAAGGAATTTTTGCATCGCTCAGTTGCGATAATTTACCGGACGTTTTTGCAAGTTGCATCAGCGAAAAAGCACTTTCCATCATCCTGGCTCCGCCACTTTTATTAATTATCATAAAAGGGATGCGGTGCTGCATGCAATAATCGCAGGCACGGCTTATTTTTTCTCCCATCACACTTCCCAGGCTGCCGCCTATAAATTCAAAATCCATACAGGCCACCACCAAGTCATGCTCATTTACTTTACCGTGCGCCACTGTAATAGAATCGTGTATGTCTGTTTTGGCGTAGGTTTCTTCCAGCCTTTTACCGTATGGTTTTAAATCCACAAAGCCCAGGTAATCTTTAGAAACTACATTGGCAAATAATTCAGTGGCATTACCTTCATCAAATAAAATCTCAAAATAATCATCACTGCCAATGCGGTGGTGATAGCTGCATTTGGGACATACATACAAATTCTCTTTCAGTTCAGTAATGGTACAGGTATATTTACAGGAAGGGCATTTGGACCACAGTCCTTCAGGTGCATCTGCCTTGTCTTTAGTTTCAGTAAGTATTCCTTTTTTCTTCCGCTTAAACCATCCGCCGCTTTTACTCTGCGGTTCTTCATTGGTTTCTCCTGCAAGCTGTGCATCAAAATCTTCTACTTTCATCCTGTTTTGTTTTTTCAGGCGGCCTTACTGGCTGCTTAAGCAATACAAAATAAATAACTGTATCCTGTGGTTTGAAAATCTTCTTAATTTTCGTTTATGCATTACGGTTAATACAGTTCAAATCATCAAAGGCTGTTTCCAGTCTTTTAATCAATGCTTCTTCACC
>JAYWIB010000054.1:0-1506 GCA_043789265.1 Chitinophagaceae bacterium | reverse complement strand
TGGTGCAGAGAGGAAGATTTGCCAAGTGGAACTGGCCGGTGGTGAAAAATTTTTATAAAAGAATAAAAGGAAATTGAGGGCAGTTTTGGATAACAAATTTTTGAACAATAAATTTTGAAAAACAAAGCTTGTAAGGCACAAAGTTTTTTTGAATTAAAAAAGCACTATTGCTTTTTTAATGATTACAAAGATTTTACAAAAATGCCTGCGGCACTAGTTTTCTGCTACAAATAACAACAATTTTCACGAATGATTTTTGTTATTTAATGCTTAGCTCAAAACATTTTAAACAGGCGGTGAGAGATAAAAGTTTTTTTTAAACATACAGCTATGAATAATTTTGAACAGCACATACAGGGAACAAAACCCGTAGTGGTAGATTTTTTTGCAGCGTGGTGTGGCCCATGTAAAATGATGCCGCCTATATTGAAACAAGTAAAAGAATCAGCGGGTGAAAAAGTAACCATCCTTAAAATGGACATTGACAAAAACCGCAGGTATGCAGAAAAGTACGGCATACAATCGGTGCCAACACTCATAATTTTTAAAGAGGGAAAAATACTGTGGCGAAAAAGCGGGGTGGCGCCGGCAGGGGAAATATTAAACCAGTTAAATGCTTATATACACTGATAATTTCTACCGCTATTGTTGGTAAAACTGTAATTTATTTTTTAAAAAAATAATTTCCTGCTGCATTTCGCTGATCCGGTTGAGGAGGTTGACTATTACATCTATGTCTTCTGCATGTATGTTTATCTCTGCGTGCAGGCGCACGATTTTTTCCAGTTCATCCAGTTGTGCGGCAGGCAGCACCAGACTATTTTCAATAGTGGTAATTTGTACAAGGCCGCACCTTTCCAGTGATTGTATAAATGAAATTTCTACCTGGTGGCTTTCGCAAAATGTGTGTACCGGTACCCATTCTTCTGTATACATACAATAAATTTTTTAAGATGCTGACAGCTCTTTTATCAATGCTTTTTGTTTTTCTGTAAGGTTGGTGGGCAATTTAACCTGCCACGTAATATACAGGTCGCCATACTCTCCTTCTTTTTTATATACCGGAAAGCCTTTGCCCTTCAGTCTAATTTTGGTGCCGTTCTGTGTTTCTGGTTTTATGGTCAATTTTATTTTTCCGCTGAAGGCATCACTGATTTTTTCGCCGCCCAGCAGGGCAGTGTATAAATCTATTTCTTCCGTGGTAAATAAATCATTGCCAAGCCTCTTAAATGTTGGGTGGCCGCCAATGGAAAATGTAATGTACAAATCGCCTGCAGGGCCGCCATTGTTGCCCGGTGCACCATAGCCTTTTAATTTTATCACCTGCCCGTTTTCAACACCGGCAGGTATGGTAATGCGGATATTTTTCCCATTTACAGTTAATGTTTGCTGATGTGTGCTGTAAGCGGCCTGCAGGCTTAGCTCCAGTTCGGCCTGATAATCTCCTCCCTTAAATTTTGTTTGCCTGCTGCGGCCTCCATCACCAAACATAGAGGCAAAAAAATC
>JAYWIB010000053.1:0-1509 GCA_043789265.1 Chitinophagaceae bacterium | reverse complement strand
CAAAAAAAGCCGGTGCCACAGGAGGAAAAATAAGTGGCGCAGGCGGCGGTGGATTTATGATTTTTTATTGCCCAGGCAATAACCGCTATGCAGTAATTGAAGCACTGAAAACATTTGGCGGAGAAATAAAAGATTATTCTTTTACAAAGTATGGATTAACTACCTGGGTGATTTGATAATAACCCTCCAGTTAAAAGACATGAAGATCTAATGCACCTGAAATTTTTTTTTATACAAACTGCAAAAGCAATTTTTACTTACTTAAGGCTTCATTATATTTTTGGACCATTCAACGGTATTTTTAGAATGATCGCTTCCCTCTCTAACCAGTCAAGATGGATTTAATTCACAAAAAAACATTCCTTATAATGATTTTTTTTCCTGGAACCGGGATAGAAATAAAAGACTAAATTTATACGGCTATGTTAACAAACAAATAATACGCAACAGGGCTATAAATTACCTGGAATTTGGAGTAGCTAATGGAAGTTCCTTTTACTGGTGGTTACAAAATCACCCGAACTCAAATTCAACATTTCATGGCTTTGATACATTTTCCGGTCTTCCTGAAGATTGGGGATATTTTAAAAAAGGAGAAATGAACAATGGAAATGAAGTATTAAATACAGCTGACAAAAGAGCTTTTTTTTATCAGGGATTATTTCAGCAAACCTTACCCGGCTTTCTTAAAAGATTTGTGAATAATAAACTTACTGTAATTCATATGGACGCCGACCTTTATTCATCTACCCTATTTACTTTAACTTCACTTGCTCCTTTCCTTAAAAAAGGCGACATTATTCTCTTTGATGAATTTTGTGTACCAACACATGAATTTTTAGCATTTAAAAATTTTACAGAATCGTATTATATTAACCTAAAAACAATTGCCGCTTCCAACAATTATTTATTTGCGGCTTTTGAAGTAAATTAAAATATGTCAGCTAAGATAACAGACATTATTGCCGCCTCTATTTCCGTAAAGCAGCAATTGCTTGAAGATGAAAACATGCTTGCTGCAATACAGCAATGTGTGGATGTAATAACTGCCGCTTTTAAAAATGGTAACAAAGTTTTGTTTTGCGGCAATGGCGGCAGCGCTGCCGATGCACAGCATTTGGCAGCAGAATTCAGCGGTCGGTTTTATATCGAAAGGGATGCCCTGCCAGCCGAAGCGCTGCATTGCAATACCTCTTACCTTACTGCAGTGGCCAACGATTACAGTTATAATTTAATTTACGCACGCCTTATAAAGGGCATCGGCGTAAAAGGAGATGTGCTGATTGGCTTAAGCACATCGGGCAACAGTACCAATATTGTGCAAGCTTTTATTACCGCTAAGGAAAAAGAAATGACAACCATTGGTTTTACCGGCATTACCGGCGGCGCCATGAAATCTTTATCTGACTATTTATTGAATGTGCCTTCTGCAGATACACCACGAATACAGGAGAGTCATATTTTACTCGGCCATATTATTTGCCAACTGGTAGAAGAAAAGTTGTTTCC
>JAYWIB010000052.1:0-5247 GCA_043789265.1 Chitinophagaceae bacterium | reverse complement strand
GGGCAAGCTATGGTGTAACGGGCAACCAGGAGTATGGCGATTTTGATTACCAAGGAATCATCGCTTTGGGGGCACCTTACCTTGGGCAATCTGGCGCTACTGCCTCTAATATCGACGACAATAAATATTCGTGGGAGCGTACCAAACAATTCAATATTGGTTTTGACCTTGCCTTTAAAAACAACCGTATTAATGTTACTGTTGACTATTATAAAAAACAAACCGACCAATTGATATTATTTATTCCTTTGCCTAATACAACTGGCTTTGGTGGCCGCTTTGGCAATGCTGGTTCACTTGAAAACAAGGGACTGGAATTTTCTTTAACCACTAATAATTTAGTGGGTGCATTTAAATGGAATACTTCTTTTAATATCAGTTTCAACAGAGTAAAAATATTAAAACTGGTAAACGGGCAGGATATTACACAGGGAAGTTTCGGCTACTCTAACATTGCAAGAGAAGGTAAAGAATTGTCTTTCTTTTTATATCAGACAGAAGATCTCGTAAACCCTGCCACAGGAAAAATTATGGTGAAAGACCTGAACAAAGATGGCAACATAAATGGCGATGACCGCAGCATAGTTGGCAGCCCGTTGCCAAAACATATCGGCGGGTTCACCAATACTTTTCAATACAAAGGATTTGATTTGAGTATATTTTTTCAGTGGAGCCAGGGTAATAAAATTTACAACCAGACAAGAGAATTTATTGAAGGCTGGGGGGGAAATTTTTACAACACCAGTACAGCAGCCCTCAATCGCTGGAAGCAGCCTGGCGATGTAACCAATGTGCCATTTATCGGCAATGACAATGGTGGTGCAGGCTATGCCTCAGCCAGGTTTTTAGAAGATGGTTCTTATCTCCGGTTAAAAAATACCACACTGGGTTACACCTTTAATACAAAACACCTGAGCCGGCTGAAAATCAGCAACGCAAGATTGTATATCAGCGCACAAAATTTGCTCACCATCACCAATTACAAAGGCTACGACCCTGAAGTAAATCACTTTACCGGCAATGGTCAGTTTAATAACATTGCCCTTGGTTTTGACAATGCTTCTTATCCGCAGGCAAAAACTTTGGTGGCAGGTTTAACTATTAACTTTTAAATTTTTTAACGATGAAAAATTCAATCATAAAAATCTTTATTGCAGCGTTGGTATTTTGTTCTACCTCCTGCAAAAAAGTAATTTACAGGGATAATGTACAAGGTGTGGCTACTGCCAACTTTTATAAAAATTCCAATGATGCAGAATCTGGTTTGCTTGGCTGCTACAATAAAACACTTAGCTGGGATGTGTATGGAAAAATTTTATTTTATTCAGACATTTCCAGCGACGATATAGAATGGTTTACAAATGGCGGTGATTTAGAAAACCTGGAAAAAAGAACATTGCTTAACAGCAACAATGGCGAAGCAGGCAGCCTTTGGGCCGGCTGCTACAATGCACTAGCAAACATTAATTTGCTGCTGGAAAAAGTACAGGGTATACCCGAAGATAAATTTTTACCCACCACCCGTAAAAAAGAAATACTTGCCGAAGCGCATGGATTAAGGGCTTACATCTATTGGAACATGCTGCAGTTTTGGGGCGGCGTACCATTGATTTTAACGTTCCCCACTTCTACTGACAGAGAAGCCAATCAGGTACCGAGGAACAGTGCTGCAGAAGTGCTGGCGCAAATAAAAAGCGACCTGGAAACTGCAGACGCTGATTTGCCTGTAAAATTTTATAACCCATTGCTGCAGCCAGATCAAAATCTCATTAATGCCAAAGGCAGATTTACAAAATGTGCAGCCAAAGCACTCCAGCTACGCATATTGATGGAAGAAAAAAACTGGACGGCGGCTGTGGCTAAAGCACAGGAGGTAACGGCAACGGGTGAGTATATTATCAATCCAAAGTTTGTTCCAATATTCCGCTCTAATGATGGCGGGCAAAATACAAAAGAATCTATCTGGGAATCACAATCGGTAGAGCAGCCCGGGCAGTTTGACAACACGGGTGTGCTTAAATATTTTTATACAGGCCCCCCAAAATTAGGTGCTACCCAATCTGTGTATGACTTGTATGGACCCAGCGACAATGTGGATGTACGAAAAGAACAAAGCATGTATCGTCAGACAAATCCTGTATTTATCTATGCCCAGAAATATAAAAATTACTACAGTAACGAACCGAATGACAATTACATTTTGTTTCGCTATGCAGAAGTGCTGCTGAACAAGGCAGAGGCATTAAATGAAACAGCATACCCCAATAATGAAGCATTGGAAATTGTAAACAGTTTCAGGGCAAGAGCAAAAGATGAAACTTTTCGCTTTGGTGCCACCACAGGTATATCTGCCAAAACATTTGCGGATGTACCTACACAGGCTGCCATGCGCCAGTTGATATACGATGAAAAAAGAAGAGAGATGACACAGGAAGGTATACGCTGGTTTGATATGCTCCGCAGAGATAAAGCGGCAGCAGCAGCGGCTGTGGGCATTGCTGATGAGGATAAACTGCTGTTCCCTATTCCGCAGGGCGACAGGGACAGAAATCCAAAGCTGGAACAAAACCCCGGGTATTAATTTATATCATCAGCATAAAAATATGCAGCGGTTGATAGAATTGTGCATTTTTTTTATGGCCATTAAAAAACAAACACATGAAACTTACTATAAAAAATATTGTTGCCATTTTGCTTCTGTTGCTGATGGCTTCCTGTCAAAAAAATGAATTTAAAAATCAGTCTGTTGCACCGGGCGGTACTGCGTCTGATTTTACGTATGCTCCTGATGCGGCCAATTCTGTAAACATACAATTTACCAATACACTTACAGATGCAGCTAGCACTTTTAGCTGGGCGTTTGGAGATGGTAAATTTGCCACCGGGCAAAATCCATCGCATGTGTATGACTCTGCAGGCAGCTACACCTCAAGGCTCACAGTTACCAGTAAGGCAGGCATATTTACAACTGATAAGCTGGTGCTGGTATCTGCAGCCAATTTTACACTTACCACCAACGATGCTGCAGAAGCGCTTAAAGTATCAGTAACAAACCGAAGTGTAAACTGTACCAATTATAAATGGGAATGGGGCGATGGCAGTGAATCACTTACTGAAAACCCGGGCGCACATATCTATGCTTCTTCCGGTGTGTACATTGTAAAACTTTCGGCTACGCTGGCCAACTCTACTGTAAATACAAGTAAAGAAATAAAAGTACTGGTGGTTAGTAAAAATGATTTGGCAGGCACCGTCAGTAAAGCATGGAAATATCATCCCACAGAAGGGCTATCTTTTTTTGGCAATTATTCCGGGCAGAAGGCTTGTGAAATTGCCACCCGTTTTATTTTCTTTGCAAACAATAATTATCAATCTGATAATATGGGTTCAGAAATAGTTTTCCCTGACTGTACGCCAAAACCGGCAAGGCAGGTTACAGTATGGGCCTTGTCACGAATCGATTTGCTGTCATTCAAATTAAATATTGGTGAAGCAGGTATTTCCTTCCTGGGCGATCCTGTTACAGGCCCGGATTATACGCTGGTAAACCTTACTGATGCGCTGATGGAGTTTGATAAAGTAAACTTCGGCTTTACCGATCAGGTTAAATACAAAATGGTAAAACTGCCTTAGTAAAATAGTAAAAATCGCTTTGGTAAACGACAGCAGCCGTTAGGCTGAACGGGTGCCTGAATACGCAACAGGCACCTTTTTTTATGTTGCGTTTAATATTTTATCTTTCTTAATATTTCTGCATGAAAATATTTTGTAGCGTATTATTTTTTTTATTTTTTGTTTATTCAACTACAGATGCACAGCAGCGGCCTAAAAATGCACTGATACATTATGTAAACCCTTTTACCGGCACCGGTGCCCACGGGCATACTTATCCTGGTGCAACAGTACCTTTTGGTATGGTGCAGTTAAGCCCGGACAATGCAGCCGAGGGATGGGACTGGAGCAGCGGCTATCACTACAGCGACAGTGTTATTGCAGGCTTTAGCCATACACATTTAAGCGGCACGGGCATAGGCGATTTGTGTGATATTTCGTTGATGCCATCTGTGAATATAAATCCGGATACTTTACCCACACCAAGTAAATTCAATCATCAAAATGAAAAAGCATCCCCAGGTTTTTACAGTGTATTGTTAAATGATTTTAATATCACCGCATCCTTTACAACTACTGCCCATTGTGGCTTTCACCATTATATTTTTCCGGCAAGCAATACTGCCATGCTGCGTTTTGATTTGGGCTTTAAAAAAAACTGGGACTGGAACATTGAAAGTAATTTCCGGCAGATAGATGATACCACATTTATTGGCTACCGCTATTCCGGCGGCTGGGGCAATTACCAGCAGGTATACTTTGCAGTAAGATTGAGCAAGCCAGTAAAATCAATCAGCCTTTTTCAAAATAAAAAATTAATTGAGGGTAATGAAGCAAAAGGCACTGATGTAAAAGCCTGTTTAATTTTTAATACAAAAGCTGGTGAAAAAATTTTAATGAAAGTGGGTTTATCAATGGCCAACACAGAGGGTGCATTAAAAAGTTTGGAAGAAATAAACGGATGGAATTTTGATGCAGTAAAAAAATCAGCAGAAAATAATTGGGAAAAAGAATTAAGCAAAATAACCATTCAGGCAAAAGCTGATTCAGTAAAGAAAATATTTTACACATCATTGTACCATACTTATCTGGCACCCACTTTATTTAGTGATGCCAATAACAATTACAAAGGGGAAGATGGCAAAGTACACACTTCCAGCGGCGAAGCAGTTTATACCACTCATTCTTTGTGGGATGTTTTCAGGGCAGCAAGTCCGCTGCTTACCATTACTCAAACAGATAGAGTTACTGACATTGTAAATTCCTATTTAAAATTTTATGACCAGTATGGTTTACTTCCAGTGTGGGATTTACATTTTAATGAAACCGGCACTATGACTGGTTATCACGCCATTCCCGTAATGGCAGATGCGATTTTAAAAAACCTAAAAGGCATTGATATAGTCAAAGCATATACAGCCATGAAAAAAAGCAGCATGCAAAATATACGGGGTACAGACTGGTACCGCCAGTATGGATACATTCCCCACGATAAAACCAATGAAAGTGTAACCAGCACACTGGAGTATGCATATGATGATTGGTGCATTGCACAGGTAGCAAAAAAAATAAATAATAAAACCGATGAGTTGTATTATTTAAAAAGAGCAGGCTTCTATAAAAATTTATTTGATA
>JAYWIB010000051.1:0-5255 GCA_043789265.1 Chitinophagaceae bacterium | reverse complement strand
CCGATGTGCTGTATAAAATAACCAGTATTGGATTAAAAGTACGAATATACAGCAATGAGGAACATGGGTATGTGCAAGCACTTTTTACCAAAAACAGTTCGCCTGAATTTTTATCTGCATTTACCCAACAGTACGCAGCAGTAAATTATGCTGCCTGCAGTGCTGAAGAAGATATTTTTAAACAAGCAGGCATTCCTTTCATTCCTCCTTTTTTAAGGGAGCAGCCTGCAGTGCTGTTATTGGCAAGTGAGCGTGGTTTGCCGGCATTATTACAAGTGGAGGATATAAAGGGCATCATACATAGCCACAGTACCTGGAGCGACGGAAACAATACTATAGAAGAAATGGCCAAAGCGGCGATTGCTAAAGGATACGAATACCTGGTAATAAGCGACCACAGTAAATCTGCCTTTTATGCACAGGGCCTTAGTGAAGAAAAAATACTGGCACAGCATCAGCAAATTGATGAACTAAACAAGCAGCTTGCACCTTTTAAAATTTTTAAAAGCATTGAAAGTGATATCCTCAATGACGGCAGCCTGGATTATAGCGAGGCCATTCTTTCTACATTTGATTTGGTGATAGCTTCAGTACATTCCAATTTAAAAATGCAGGAGGACAAAGCAATGATGCGTTTAATGAAAGCCATTGCAAATCCGTACACCACCATACTTGGTCATATGACGGGCAGGCTGCTGCTTAGCCGGAAAGGTTATCCTGTAAACCATCAAAAAATTATTGACGCCTGTGCCGCCAATAAAGTGGTAATAGAACTGAATGCACATCCCAGCCGCCTTGACGTTGACTGGCGCCACATTGATTATGCATTGCAAAAAAATGTATTGATATCCATTGACCCGGATGCTCATAGTACCGAAGGCTTTAATGACGTGTACTATGGCGTGCTGGTGGCTCAAAAAGCAATGGTAACAAAAGAACAAAATATGAGCAGCTTTGGACTAACTGTATTTGAATCATTTTTACAAAACCGCCGCCGGTAGGTTACTCCTGTGCAATCAAGGTTTGTTTACATCAAAGTCATTGAGTTGCGCTTTTATTTTACTGCTCCACTCTTGCTGCTTTTTAGGCAGTCTGCCATTGGAAGTTTCGGAATCATAAGCATGCTGCATATTTTCCAGTTGATAAATGGAGCGATTATAAATTTTTTCAATCAGTGACGAATAATTGCTGGTGGAAAATTTTGCCTGCTTTAGTTCTTCAATAAACTGCATGCAGGACAGAAAGCTGATGTCGAAATGAATTTGCTCATGCGCCAGCACATATGGGTTTTTACCGAAAGGCTTCATCCACGATTTGTCTTTATTAAAAGTACAGAACACCTGGATAGAGAGTGCTGCCTTATCCCGGTTGCTCCGGAAGCCTGCTTTAAACGCATAGCCCGAAGAAGTGATGGCGACTGCTTCTGAATTTGGTTCAGCCTTACCTTTAAAATCTTCAATTGTAAGTAACTGACCATTTACATACTGAATGCCGGCACTGCTGCTGGCCGCACCAGAAGTAATGTAAGTAATATCTACCTGCAGCGGTGCGTCCGGTACAATGAGCTGATTTAATAAAACAAAAAGAAAAGAAAAAAGCATGGCTATATTTTGTAAAACATAAAACAACAAAAAATATTGCCAAAGAACAGCCGCAGCACCGAGTTTAGAAATTAATTAACAGCAGCCGCCTTACTGCTCCACATAATTTAAATCTTTTCCAAATGTTTCCTCGGTAAACCAGGCAGCAACGATACTGATGCACATTACAATGGCGCCGGTTATCCATGCAGCCGTAATATAATTGCCCACAGCATCCTGCAATGCTTTAAATAATAAAATCATTAAAGGCAGGGAGCCACGTACCATATTAGGAATGGTGGTGGCAGCAGTAGCCCTTAAGTTGGTACCAAACTGCTCAGCAGCCATCGTAACAAAGATGGCCCAGAAACCAGTGCCGAAGCCCATTGCAGCGCATATCAGGTACATGCCTGCAGCGCTTCCGTTTTGCTGCTGAAAGAAAAAGAAAATAGAAATAATGGTAAACGAATAAAAAATAAACAGGGTTTTTTTTCTGCTCTTGAGCCAATGGCTTACAATGCCGCTAAGTATATCCGCTACTGAAATGGCAGCGTACGCATACATGGTAGATTTTTTTGGCAGCACTTCTTCACTAAAACCAAAGGCATTGCCAAAGTTGTTGGAAAAAGCGATAAGTATACCTATTACATACCAGCTAGGCAGCCCAATAAGAATAGCGAGTAAATATTTTTTGAACCGGTGCCTGTTTGTAAAAAACATAAAGAAATTTCCCCGCTGCACTTTTGATTCTTTTACCTGGTGGAACATACCACTTTCGTATACCGATATACGCAGCAGCAGCAGGCAAAAGCCCAGGCCGCCGCCAATGAAATAACAAATGCGCCAGTCGAAATTTTCCGAAACAAAAAAAGCAACTACTGCACCTGTAAGCCCGATGCCCGCCACCAGCGAAGTACTTAAGCCACGTTTTTCTTTACTGATTAATTCTGATACCAGTGTAATGCCTGCGCCCAATTCGCCTGCAAGCCCCACACCAGCTACAAAGCGAACCAGTGCATATTGATTGGGTGTTTGCACAAATCCGTTTACAATATTTGCTACAGAATATAATATGATGGATCCAAACAGTACACTCAGCCTGCCTTTTTTGTCGCCCATAATGCCCCAGATAATACCACCAGCCAGCAGCCCTGTCATTTGAATGCTGATGATAAATTCGCCCTGGGTTTTTATTTGCTCAGCATTCAAGCCAAGGCTCTTTAAACTGTCTACCCGTACTATGTTGAATAAAAGCAGATCGTAGATATCTACAAAGTAACCCAACGCCGCCACCAGCACAGCTATATTAAAAATGGAGGACGATTGTTTGAACATGAAAGAATCAGGCTTTGTTAGTTTTTTTGCCAAAGAATAATTTTATAAATACCGGTGCAGTGGTTACCAGTACAATGCCAATAACAATTACTTCCAGGTGATTGCGTAAATCAAAATTAAAATACCTGAGCACAAGCGCCTGCAGGTAATGGCCTGCAAACAACATGGAAAAAACCCATGCAATACTGCCCACAATATTATAGTAGGCAAATTTCTTTTTATCCATACTTACAATGCCTGCCACTATTGGTGCAAATGTTCTTACAATGGGTAAAAATCTGGCCATTACGATAGCGCCGCCGCCATGTTTATCATAAAAGTCTTTTGCCTGCAGTAAATATTTCTTTTTAAAAAACAATGTGTCTTTTCTTTCAAATAAAAACGGACCGCTTTTTCTGCCAAACCAATAGCCAAAGTAATTGCCCAAAATACCAGCGGCAGAAATAACAATGCCTAAAATTACCAGGTTAAGGAAGGTGCCTGCGCCGCCAATGCCCAGGCCTTTCTGTACCAAATCGTTGCTGTAGATGCCTGTTACAAAAAGCAAAGAATCGCCGGGAAGAAAAAATCCGGCAAAGAGACCTGTTTCTGCAAACACGGCAAATAGTATAAACCATAGTCCGCCATTTTCAATATACCATTGGGGCTGCAGCAATTGTGTCCAGTGAAAATCTAATAAAAAAAAGTGGTACATATAATATTGTATAACTGAATTAAAAATTATGAGTAGGTACATACCTGCTGTTCACGGGCAGGCATACACGAAAATTAAAAGTAATAATTTATTCATGATTGTGATGGTGGTGATGATGTTGATGATGGTGATGGTGACCCAATTCTCCTTCCCACTTGCTGACCACGGCGGTGGCTATGCTGTTGCCCACTACATTGGTAGCGCTGCGGCCCATATCCAGCAGTGGGTCAATACCCAGCAGCAGCGCTATGCCTGCTTCAGGGATATTGAATGTTGCCAGTGTGCCCGCTATTACCACAAGCGATGCCCGTGGCACACCGGCAATGCCTTTGCTGGTAAGCATCAGCACCAGCAGCATGGTAAGCTGTGTGGGCAGGGGTATATGCATGCCGTAGCTTTGTGCAATAAACAGCGAAGCAAACGTCATGTACATCATACTGCCATCAAGATTAAATGAATAGCCAAGCGGCAAAACAAAACTTACAATCTTATCCCTGCATCCAAACCGTTCCAGTTCCAGCATTGTTTTAGGAAAAGCTGCTTCACTGCTGGCTGTACTAAATGCAAGCAGCACAGGCTCTTTTATTCTTTTAACCAAACTGATTACCCGCTTTTTTAAAAACAACCATCCGGCAAAAATCAATAGCAACCAAAGTAAAAACAAACCAAAATAAAATTCTCCAATAAAAATGGAATACGTTTTTAAAATGCCGATGCCCTGTTTGGCAATGATGGCCGTCATTGCGCCAAATACGGCAACAGGTGCAAAATTCATTACATAGCCTGTTACCTTTAAGATAATATGCGCCATTGCATCCAGTGCTTTTACCACCGGCTTTGCCACATCACCGAGTGCCGCTGCGGCTACGCCAAAAAATAAAGAAAACACCACTATCTGCAGAATTTCATTTTTAGCCATTGCATCAATTACACTGGCAGGAAAAACATGGTAGAAAAAATCTTTTACAGTCAATGCTGCCTTATCAATGCCTGTACTTACATTGCTGTCAGGCAGCGGCAGATTCATGGCCTTGCCGGGTTCAAAAATATTTACGAGCAGCATACCCAGCAACAGGCTTATAAAAGAAGCACATAAAAACCACAGCAAAGTTTTACCGCCGATGCGTCCTACAGATTTTATATCTCCCAGCCTGGCCACACCTACCACCAGTGTGGTAAACACCAGCGGGGCTACAATCATTTTTATAAGCCGCAAAAAAATATCAGCAAGTATGGTAAACCATTCCAGTTTTTTATCCCGTGCTTTTATGCTTTCATTTTTTTGGAGCGATACAAGGTCTTTTTGTTTTGCCAGTTCTTTATAGGCAATGGCAGCGGTATCTGTTTGCAAGCCAATTTGCCCGCTTAGCAATGCCAATGAATCAGACAAAAACTTAACCTGTGTAAGTACTTTTGATTCATCTGCAGTATGCGGCAAACTTTGTATGGCTTCTTTTTTTTGTGCGGAAACGAGCGTTTGCTTTGCCATTAAAGCAGCAAGCAAACTAGTGTCTTTTACTGTTTCAAACGGGCGCATTTTTTCACGGAGATGAACGGCCTGTATTTCTGCATTGGCTATCTGTGCATTTTCTGCGCCTGTATAATTTTTATTAAAAATAAACCCGGCCACAATACCCAGCAGCAAA
>JAYWIB010000050.1:0-1513 GCA_043789265.1 Chitinophagaceae bacterium | reverse complement strand
TGATAAAACATATCTCTGCATCAATCGAAATTTCTTTGAATAAGTCTGACGCAAACATAAAAGAGCCATTCAGTATGGCAATAAATATGGGGCGCCTGCCTGCATATTCTTTGTTGATATCATCAGCAAGTGCTTTGATGCGTTGCTGTATTTCGGCTGCACTGATATATGGCTGAAATTTTTTATCATTTACCTGTATCAACGGCATAGGTAGCGTGTTTATGTGTTAAGAAAAATATTATTGATGCACTGTGTTTTTTACAAAAGAGAAGCACTGCTTTATTCAGATACTATCAGTTGCTGCCCGATGCTCAACACATCTGAGTTAAGGTGGTTCCATTCCTTTAGCTGCTGCACTGATACGCCAAACTTTTTCGAGATGGCATACAAGCCATCCTTTGGTTTTACTTCATATGTTTTTGGTGCTGCTGCTGATGCTGCAGCAGTTTCTTTTACCTCACTATTTTCCTTTACATACTGCAGGTATATTTTAGTGCCTGGTGCCGGTACTGAATTTTTATGCAGTTGATTGTAGGTTAAAATATACTGAAGCTGCACGCCCGTTTGCTGCGATATATCGTACAATGATTCCCCTTTTTTTGCCACATAAAAATCCTGATCGCCTTTCTTTGATTTTTTTTCCAGGAAAATTATCTGGTCATTTTTTAAAATGCCATCTTCTTCCAAATCATTGTACTCAAGCAGCCTGCTTAGCTGCACATCATTGCTTGTAGCTATCGCCAGCAGTGAGGTGCCTGCTGCTGCATACATGCACCGGTTACCATTTATGTGTGTAACGTTTGTAAGCAACACAGTGTTTTCATTATTTACTGCTGTTGCATCTTCCGGCACTTCCTTATCATCTTCGTATTTATTTTTTTCAAACAGCGGCACCTCGCCTGCTGCCAGCAGCGTGTATTGCTGCAGGTTATATCTTTCAATATTTCTGATCAATATTTCGGGATACTTTGAATCAGTGGCATACCCTGCTTTTTTTAAACCACGGGCCCAGGCTTTATAATCCGCCGGATTCAGCCCAAATAAAAAACTATACCGCTCACTGTTGCGTAAAAAATTACTGTGATCCCTGTACGAACCTTCAGCATCCTTATAGGTGCGAAAGCATTCACCTTTTTCATCATCATCATGGCTTACCCCATTGCCATTCCAGGTGCTTTTGCATTTAATGCCAAAATGATTGTTTGATTTTTTTACAAGCGGGCTGTTACCGCTCTCTGTTTCCAGCAGCCCCTGCGCCAATGTAATGGCGGCAGGCACGCCCATGCGTTTCATTTCACGGATGGCTAAATCTTTATAGGTTTCCACATACTGCTCCGGCGTAATATTCTGTGCGGTTATGTATGCTGTGGAAAATAAAAGAAACAACAGCAGTGAGAAATATTTTTTTAACATAGATAATGAATATCAGATTGACAACAATATTGAAATGCTGTATACCATTGCCGGGTTATTTTTTTCTTATAAACATCAGGCCGTCCCGTACAGTAAGCAT
>JAYWIB010000049.1:0-5263 GCA_043789265.1 Chitinophagaceae bacterium | reverse complement strand
ACGGCCGCTGTGCCTGTAGATACAGTACCTCTCGGAGGGTATTGCACAATGTTGAATGCAAGCGGAGATCCGCCGGTTCCTGCAAGCGTTATTGTTTTGGCCACATCTTCATTGGTGGTTACACTTTGTGGTGTAGCAATCAGATTATTTACTGGTGCCACAATCAACGCACCAAATGGATTACCTCCGTCTGTTGTAAGGTTCAGGTTTCTTAATACAGTATAAACGCCTGCTGTGGATATTTTAAAAATTGTACCTGCATTGCTGCTGCCGCCAGCACTTGTCATGCCATACAAATTGCCATCAGCGGCCACCAGCAAATCTCCCTTGGGTGTTTTTCCATCGGGTATCCCATTCAGGTGTTTGATAACGGAGTATACGCCTGCTGTGGTCAGTTTAAAAATAGTGCCATTTACATTAGTGCCTCCACTGCTTGTCATACCATACAAATTTCCATCCGGATGTTTTACCATACTTCCCAATGGATTGGCACCATCGGCGGTATAGGCCAGTGTACGTACAATGGAGAATAAACCTGCGGGTGTAATTTTAAAAATCTTTGCATTGTTATAGGTCATCCCATAAAAATTTCCATCAGCAGCCTGCACCAGTCCACCCTCTGCACCACTGCTATCTGTAGCATAGGTAAGATGACGCAATACTGTATAGGCGCCGGTAAGACTTACTTTGAAAACGGTACCACCTGTATTGGTGCCGCCGGTAGAAGTAGTGCCATACAGCAGGCTGTCTTTGCCCTGTATTAAACTTCCTTTGGGAATGCCGCCATCTGCTACTGGGGTAAAATGTTTTATTACTGAAAAAGTTCCCTCCGGTGTAATTTTAAAAATGGTACCATAGCCACTGCTTCCTCCGTCTGAAGCGGTGCCATAAAAATTTCCATCGGTTGCCTGTATCAAACTGCCAAGCGGTGTGCCACCGGATATGTTTCTGTTGAAAGAATACAAGGTGGAAGTAACACCTGCACAAATTTTAAAAATAGTACCATGTCCGTAAGCGCCACCAGTACTGTTGGTACCATAGTAGGCACTGTCTTTTCCTTTTACTAAAGATTCAGCAGGTGTATTGCCAAATTTTGCCCCATTAAAATGTGCAAGCACTGTTACGGCTCCTGCTGTTGTCATCCTGAAAGCTGTGCCACCCCCGTATGCACCATCACCGCTGGCAACAGCATACAGGTTGCCATCATTCCCTTTTACAAAACCGCCATTGGGATAACTCCCTTCGGTAGCGGGTATAAAAGAATGCAGCACTGTGAAAGCGCCTGCTGTAGTAATTTTAAATGCAGTGCCTGATGTGAATGCACCACCGCTGCGGTTGAGGCCATACAAAACGCCATCGGAGTTTTGATATAAAACCCCATAAGGATTTCCTCCATCTGCTGTGGCAGCAAGGTGGCGCAATACCGTCAATACACCGGCGGTAGTAATTTTAAAAATAGTACCATTTCCAAATGTGCCTCCTGTGTAGCAACTTCCATACAAATTTCCGTCTGTTGCCTGCATTAAATCTCCCTGCGGATAAGAACCATCGGTAGTTGCATTAAGATTTTTTAATACAGTAAACACACCTGCTTTGGTAATTTTAAAAATAGTGCCGTAGTCTAATGTGCCACCTGCATAAGTAATACCGTAGAGGTTGCCGTCTTTCCCTTCCACCAGGCTGCTATAGCTTTGACCACCGTCTGTTGGCCGGTTCATGTGGCGCAGTACGGTGAACACACCAGCAGTGGTGATTTTAAAAATGGTTCCATATCCAAAACTTCCGCCGCCATAAGTAATGCCGTAAAAAGCACTGTCTTTTCCCTGCACCAGGTGCCCACGTGGATTGGTGCCGTCTGTAGCATAACTTAAATGACGCAGCACTGTGTAAGTGCCGGTACTGCTCATTTTAAAAATGGTTCCATAAGTATTGGTACCTCCGCCGGATGTAAGGCCATAAAAATTTCCATCAAAGCCTTTGATGAGTTCGCCGGTTGGTGCCGAGCCGTCTGTAATGCTATTGAGATGGCGGACAATGGAAACAGTGCCTGATGATGACATTTTAAAAATGGTGCCGGAACCATACGTGCCTCCGGTGCTGGTGAAACCATAAAAAAAGCCATCGCTATTTTTATATAAATCGCCGTGTGATACCTTTCCCCAGTCTTCAAAAGGTTTTATCACATTGAATGCAGTGCCGTCTGTTTTAATGGTGAATGCAGTGCCTTTGCCAGCCACACCGCCGTTGGAAGTGAGGCCTGCCAGCACATTTTGTGCTTGCGCTGTTGCCACCGACATGCTGATGAGCATCAAAAATATCTGCAGTGTTTTTGTAAACATTTGTTTCATGGTTATATCTTTTTTTTAATGAGGAGCAAATGTGGGAGTAAAATGTTTTGAGAAAAATGTGATGATGAATGAAATGGGGAAAGACGGGGATGAAATGAGGGGGTGAAAGCAGGGTGCTACCCCGGTCGGCACCGCAGGTCAGACCGGGCTGTAGAGACTAAAGAATAATTATCGGATAAGAAATGAAATGCAAAAGGAATGTGGGTTTTTATTCCGTTTCGCCTAAAATCCCGTCTGACCTTTGGTGCCCAGTAAGGTATATGAGGGCTGACCTTTGGCTTCGCTTTAACTTGGAGGGTGGAACCCGGTCTGACCTGCGGTGCCGACCGGAGGGTGTGATGCCGGTTTGACCTGCGGTGCCGACCGGGGTATTTGCAATAAACAAGAAAAATTTTTATCTTACCACAATGAACATTACACCTAACGAAATTTACCACATCTACAACCAGGGCAATAACCGGGAAACAATTTTTTATACCAATGAAGACTATGCAGAGTTTTTGAACCTGTTCAGAAAATTTGTTTCGCCGCATTGCAAAGTGCTGGCATATTGTTTAATGCCCAATCATTTTCATTTTGAAATTTATGCAACTGAAGCATCAGCAACCATTAAGAAGGTGGGGAATATAAACTTAACTGTTTTATCAAATGGTTTTAGGCTATTACAAAGTAACTATGCTCAGTATTTTAACAAAAAACAAAGCCGGAGCGGCTCATTGTTCAGACAAAAAGCAAAAGCCAAAGGCATGCGTGAAGGGAGTAATAGTTACAGCTTTATCGCTTTTCATTATATCCACCAGAATCCATTTGCAGCAAATTTGGTTGGCCGGATTGAGGATTGGAAATATTCTTCCTTTTGTGATTATGCAGGATTACGAAATGGAACTTTGTGTGATATAGAATTGGCTCAACAACTCATTGGCTTTAGCCATGTAAATTTCATTACAGAATCTTATGCTTTAATTGATGATGAAATGAGCAGGAAAATATTTTTAAAAGATGATTATTTGTAGCAGGCTGTTGTGAGATGGTAAGCCAGGTCGACCTATGGTGCTGCCTAAAGCAACCAACATAATGAATCCCGGTCTGACCTGCGGTGCTGCCTAAAGGAACCAACATAATGAATCCCGGTCTGACCTGCGGTGCCGACCAGGCTACACCTTCCCTTTCAAAATTTCCTCCACCACACCAGAGTCAAGCAATGTACTTGTATCTCCTAAATTAGAAGTTTCCCCTTCAGCAATCTTTCTCAATATCCGCCGCATAATTTTTCCGCTTCTTGTTTTTGGCAGACCCGCCACAAATTGAATTTTATCAGGCCTGGCAATGGCGCCGATTACCCTGGTTACTGTTTGTAGAATATCTTTTTTTCTTAACTCTTCATCACCATGATGGCCGCTATAGATAATATATGCATAAATGCCTTGGCCTTTGATATCATGCGGATAGCCCACCACCGCACTTTCCACCACACCGGCGTGCATGTTGATGGCGTTTTCCACTTCAGCAGTGCCTATGCGGTGGCCGCTTACATTCAGCACATCATCTACCCTGCCGGTAATGCGGTACATGCCTTCTTCATTTTTTATAGCGCCATCACCCGTGAAATATAAATTGGGATATGTGGCAAAATAATTTGTGCGGCAGCGTTCATGGTCGCCGTAGGTAGTTCGTAAGATAGAAGGCCATGGCGCTTTAATACAAAGGTTACCTTTCAGCAAACCATGCTCATCTTTTTCTGTTACCTCCTTTCCTTTTTCATCAACCAGTATTGGTTGCACACCAGGCATTGGCAATGTAGCCCAGCTTGGTTTGGAAGGGGTAATGGCCGCAAGATTGCTGATTAAACAGCCACCCGTTTCTGTCTGCCACCACGTATCTACTATGGGACATTTCTTTTTGCCGATGTGTTCATCATACCAGTGCCATGCTTCTTCATTAATGGGTTCACCCACGGTGCCCAATATTTTTAAGGAAGATAAATCTTTTCCTTTCAATGGCTCTAAACCAAAGCTCATCAGGCTTCTGAGGGCGGTAGGTGCGGTGTATAAAATATTTACTTTGTGCTTATCTATAATATCCCAAAATCTGCCTGCATTGGGCCAGGTGGGTATGCCTTCAAACATTAAGGATGTGCCGCCTGCTGCCAGCGGCCCGTATACAATATAGCTGTGGCCTGTAATCCAGCCTATATCTGCAGTGCAAAAATGTACCTGCTCCGGCTGGTATTGGAATACATTTACAAAAGTGTATGTAGTCCAAACCATATAGCCGCCACAAGTATGCACAACACCTTTTGGTTTGCCGGTTGAGCCGGAAGTGTAAAGGATAAATAATGGATCTTCTGCATCCATTTCAGCAGCAGGGGCGGCCCCTCCTAAATTCTCCCCTGAGGGGAGGACTTTTGGACTCTGCTGCTGCGAAGAGCTATTATCAACATCAGGCATACTGTCAAGCAGTTTTTTTATTGTTTCAGCAACAGTTGATACATTGTTTCTTACTTCTTCATTTTTAAAGCGAATTACCTTATACCCATTGTCTTCTAAAAAAGAAGTTCTTACTTCGTCGTATTTTTTTTGTTCCTCTTCACTGTGATAAACGCCATCCACTTCAATCACTAGTTTTTTCTTCAGGCATACAAAGTCAGCAATGTATTCATCAATAACATGCTGGCGGCGGATATGATAACCAGTTTTGTTTGCCATTAAGTTTTGCCATAAAATATTTTCATCATCAGTTGGATTGTCTTTTTGCTGCTGGCTTAATTCCTTCAAAAGTTTATAGCTTGAATTCCGGGCTGTCTCCCTGAGCATAGAAGTGCCAGGCTCCTTCCCCTCAGGGGAAGGTTGGGAAGGGGCCGCTTCCAATTGCTGCTCTGCAAATTCCATTTCATCTTCCCACCATACATCTCTTCC
>JAYWIB010000048.1:0-5269 GCA_043789265.1 Chitinophagaceae bacterium | reverse complement strand
CAGGCTGCATGCATCAATCCTGTGGAGCATTACAGCATGAATGTGGGGCTGCTTGCAGCGGGTGATGCGGCTGATTTTATTGTAGTGGAAGACCTGGTTAATTTTAAAGTAAAGCAAACATTTGTAAACGGGCAACTGGTGGCAGAAAACGGGAAATCATTGATTGAAACAAAAAAATCAGCAGTCATTAATCAGTTTAATTGTACAAAAAAATTGCCGGAAGATTTCAAAATTAAGTATACAGAACAAAAAGATATATGGGTGATAGAAGCACTGGAAGGCCAATTGATTACCAACAAAATAATGGCTTTGCCAAAAATTGAAAATGGATATATAGTATGTGATGTACCAAACGATGTTTTAAAAATTGCCGTAGTTAACCGGTATACAAATGCACCTGTTGCTACTGGCTTTGTAAAAAATTTTGGTATAAAAAAAGGCGCCATTGCAAGTACCGTGGCGCATGACAGTCATAACATAATTGCTGCAGGTGTTGATGATGAAAGTATTTGCCGTGCGGTAAACCTGGTAATACTGGCTAAAGGTGGTATCAGCGCTGTTGCGCCATCCGCACAAAAAATATTGGCACTGCCGGTGGCAGGATTGATGAGCAATGAAGATGGCTACAGCGTAGCGGACTCGTATACTGTCGTTGATAAAATGGTAAAGCAAGTGCTGGAATCCACGCTGCAGGCACCTTTCATGACTTTGTCTTTTATGGCATTGCTGGTAATACCTCATTTAAAGCTGAGTGACTTGGGCTTATTTGATGGAGATGTCTTTGAGTTGATTCACTAAACTATAGATTGAAAGTATTTATTTTCTGAAACAAAATTAATTGGCAATGGGAGCTGAACATTATTGGTAAGAATGTCTGTATACACATCTCTAACAAAATGCAGGCAGCGGCATTATTTAAACCGATTACTTGCTATTCCGTTTAATTTGCCTGCAACATAATATCATTTATTTTTTGCGCCCACTATTTTTAATACCACACTATCTGTACCCTTTGGTGCAAAATATTTTGTTTTGAATGTGGCAGATTTTCCGGGTTCAATTACGTCGTAAATAGTTTCTTTGTCTTTTTCCAGCAGCACACCTGTTTTACTAAAAAATCGAAGTTCTAGTTCCACATCTTTATACACACAAATTTTTGCTCCATTGGTAATGCTGCCCTTTATTACAGTTTGTCCAATCAGGTTGTGCTTATCCATACTGCTCACTTTTAAAAAATCAGCGGGGTTTGTTTTTTCTTTTTCTTCCAGCATTTTTTTTGCCTGTTCGTACCTGTCTTTTTCAGCAGCTTCCTTATTTGCTTTACTGCGGCAGGCTGAAAAAATTATTACCAGCAATGTAACGGCAACCAATATTTTTTTCATGTTTTATTTTTAAGCAATGATGTAAAATATAAGTACAATTAATTAATGAGTGAAACAAAAGTTTTTCATCATTATTGAGCATTCACAATTCACAATTCACAATTGACGATTGACCATTCACCACTCACCACTCACCTCCCTACCCCGCTGCCCCCAACCACAATGCGCCACCAATGCTGCTTTCGGTGGCACCCGTTACGGATGACAACACATTCACTTCTTCCCTCCATCTTAATACACCTATCAATGCCATTATCAAAGCCTCTTTGTATTTAATCAATTTCTCATCCGGCAGGTGTACGGCAATATTATTTTTTGCAAGCTTTTCTTCCAGCCTTTGTATCAAATAAGTATTGAATGCTCCACCACCGGTTACCAGTAATTTTTGTGGAGCAGCAAATTGTGCATGCTGTAAAAGTGCATAGCTTATTTGTACAGCAACATGCTCCGTGTATGTACACAACGCATCTTCTGCTGACAAATTTTTATTTCTTATAAGCGGATAGATTGTATCGGTACCAAAACTGTTATCCAGCGACTTGGGGAAAGGCTTGCTGTAATAAGACATTGCATTTAGTTCATACAGTAAACCTTCATTTATCTTCCCTGATGCAGCCAGCTTACCTCCATCATCATATTCCATTCCTTTTTCTGCTGCCAGTAAATTTAATATCCTATTTGCAGCACACACATCGTAAGCAATGTAACCGGAATTATTAACTGAAATGTTTGCAATACCCCCAATATTTAAATAATAGGAAAAATCACCGAGCAGTAATTTTTCTCCAATAGGAACAATGGGCGCCCCCTGTCCGCCAAAAGCTACATCCAGCGATCGCAAATCACTTACCACAGGCAGTTTGGTAGCCGCAGCAATGGCGGCACCATCGCCCAATTGTGCAGTCATTTTTTTTGCCGGCAGATGAAAACTGGTATGCCCATGCGATGCAATTAAATGAACCTGGTGATGAAGATTGTATTTATCTATAAAATTATTTACTGTTTCACCAGTGTAGTGTCCGTAAGCAGTATGCAGCAACTGGTAATCCAGCGCCGGTAAATTTACTGATGCAGCCAGCGCCATTTTCCATTCATTTGTATAAGGTATACACCCCGCCTCTACAATTTGATAATTCCATTTTCCCCCTGTTTCAGTAAACTCAGCAAAAGCGATGTCAAGCCCATCAAGTGAACTACCACTCATTAAACCAATTGCCCGGTAAATCATTTTTTTTGAAAATTTAATTGCTATTTTTACAACCTTGCAGGGATGCAATTTCAAATTCTAAATCCAAAACTTCAAAATTTTATTCATGGTAGTGAACCTGAGCCAGCAGCACTCGCTGGTAAGCAACTGGGTGAGTGAACTGCGAGATGTAGATATACAAAACGACCGCATGCGCTTTCGCCGAAACCTGGAAAGAATTGCTGAAATAACAGCCTATGAAATAAGCAAACATTTAGACTGGGAGGAAAAAGAAGTAACCACACCGTTGGGCACCGCCAGTTGTAAAATATTAAAAGAGCAACCAGTACTGGCCACCATTCTTCGTGCAGGTCTCGGCATGCATACTGGTCTGCTCAATTATTTTGATAAAGCTGAAAATGCTTTTATAAGCGCCTACCGCAAGCACCATCCAGATGGTACATTTGAAATAAGCCTGGAGTATATGAGCTGCCCCGAAATAGAAGGCAAGGTGGTTATCATCAGCGACCCGATGATTGCCACTGGCGCCTCACTGGTAAAAGCAATTCAATTTTTAAAAGATGAAGGCGAAATAAAAAACCTGCACCTTGTTTGCGCCATTGCCTGTACCGTAGGTATTGAATACGTACTGCGTGAAGTGCCCAAAGCCACTATCTGGTGCGGCGATATTGATGATGAACTTACTGCCAAAGGCTATATTGTGCCTGGCCTCGGCGATGCCGGCGATCTTGCCTTTGGCCAGAAG
Organism: Chitinophagaceae bacterium; assembly: GCA_043789265.1. Classification (GTDB taxonomy): domain Bacteria; phylum Bacteroidota; class Bacteroidia; order Chitinophagales; family Chitinophagaceae; genus Ferruginibacter. The sequence goes on along the minus strand of JAYWIB010000048.1, from coordinate 1,935 downwards.
ATGCAGTCATAAAAATTTATTGGTGTAACAAAATTTGTGTCGGCTTCCTTTTAAAAACTCTTTTTACCAGAGGTATAATTTCAGTCAAGTTTTATTCGTTTTACTGATAAAGCAAGCTCACTCAATGTTTACCACTCAATAACCGGATGCAAATTAAAGGGAGCAATGGAGCAGCATTTTACTGCAATTCCCTATCTTTAAAGTTCTGAACCGTAAAAAAATGAAGCATTTATTTTATTTTCTGCTTACCCTTTTTGTATCCACCGCTGCCCTGGGACAGGATCCGCATTTCTCTCAATTTTTCTCTTCACCGCTTACGCTCAATCCTGCGTTTACCGGTAAGTTCGACGGGCAGTTGAGGCTTGCGGCCAATCACCGGGATCAATGGCCATCCATACCTAAAGCATATGTAACCACTTCAGCTTCGCTGGACTTTGGTATTTTAAAAAATAAAATTCCGCAGGGAGATGTGTTTGGTATTGGATTTTCGGGATTAAGCGATCAGAGTGCGGATGCGGCTTTAAAATTAAATTACGGATCAATGTCGCTCAGCTACCACAAGGCGCTGGATGAAGAAGGCTACAATACAATTGGCGGCGGCTTTCAGGCTACCTACAGCAGTGTTACGCTGGATGTATCCAAACTTACTTTTGAAGATCAGTTGAGGGCTGATGGCTTTACCGGCACCACCAATGAAACATTCAGCAACGGTACCAACCAGAATTATATGGATATGAATGCCGGTCTGTTATATTCCGGTTCAAGCAATGGTTACAACAATTATTATCTCGGTCTTTCAGCTTACCATATTAATAAGCCAAGTCTTAGTTTTATTGATAAAACATGGAACCTTGCCACCCGTTTTACCATACATGGCGGCGGGGCTTTTCCATTAAATGAACTTTTTACACTCAACACGTCAGCCATCTACCAGATGCAGAATAAAGCCAGTGAATTTGTATTTGGCGGGGCGCTTTCCTCTAATCTTAATCATGATGAAATAAATCCTACCAATATTTATTTCGGATCGTGGATGAGGCTGAACGATGCAATCATACCCTACCTCGGAATTGAAGTAAACGGGCTTAGAATCGGCGCCAGTTATGACATCAATATTTCAAGCCTTAAAGCTGCGACTGCCAGCCGCGGGGGGTCAGAATTTTCCATCATTTATATAAAGAAAGCAGCCGAAGTAAAAGGCGTGCCTTGCCCTAGATTTTGATTTTAGCTTAATAAATTTTAAACGAATCCTCCCTAATTACTTAATGATAAGTGTGCCGGGCATTACTAAATTTTTGCCTGATGGCACAGTAAGCTTTGCTCCCGGCCCGATTGTTTGCGTAACATCCAATGTACATTTTCCTCCTGCAAGATGATCGACAATTATTTCATCACCCGAAAATAACAATGCCGGTGGTTTGGTATTGTTAAGCCAGTTAGAAGCTATACTCCAGTTGCCATTTCCATTGAATGTATACTTAGTGGTGATAGGCGTTGCAGTGGATGTACAGGAAGTATTGTTCTTATTGAAATTCAATCCCCATCCATTGAGTGTACCCCCATCGCCATCAAAATTATCCACCACAGTAAGTGTCCATGTGCCTGTACTGTTTTCACCATTAAAAGCTGAAAGTGCTTCTGAAGGGGTGGCATCTGTACCACCTATAGGCGGGCATGGTATGCCAGACCCGGCTTGGTCATCCAGATTTAATTTAAAATCCGGATAAGTATCGCAAATTTGATCAAAGAGCGTGATGGTAGTGTTAGCAGGGCTGGTTAAATAAACTGAAAGATCGTTGATGTAAGCATGACTAATATCAAGCCCGACAACATTTACATCTGTAATAGCTGCTCCTAAAGATGCAGGTATGTTTATGATAGATGTAATTTGCGTTGCACCATTTGCAGAAATGCCTTTTTGTACATCCGTACTTA